>NZ_JAHZDL010000040.1:0-21295 GCF_019422385.1 Flavonifractor sp. | reverse complement strand
CCTTATCCTTCATCCTTTTTTATTCTCCTGTCCAATATGTATTGTACTCCTACAGGCGCCGGGCCGCCCGGGTCGAAAAAAGGCCCCGGAGCGGTCTGTTCCGCTCCGGGGCCCGGTCTCGGCTTACTGCTTGGAGAAGTGCTCCTTCTTCACGCCGCACAGGGGGCACACCCAGGTGTCGGGCACCTGCTCCCAGGGGGTGCCGGGGGCCACGCCGTTGTCGGGATCGCCCTCGGCGGGGTCGTACACATAGCCGCAGATGTCGCAGACATACTTATCCATGGTAAAAACTCCTTTTGTTTATATTCTTAGGATCGCCGGAACGCGGCCATTCCATACCTTGCCGAAGCGCCGTCTTTGTGGTATGATACGCTCAACCGCGCAAATTAGTTATATCACATCGGGGGATACCGTGAAAATAGGCAAAATCAACATAAATACAAAGCTGGCTTTGGCTCCCATGGCCGGAGTGACCGACCTGGGTTTCCGGACGGTGTGCCGGGAGCTGGGGGCGGGCTACACCGTCACCGAGATGGTCAGCGCCAAGGCCCTGTGCTATCAGGACAAAAAATCCATTCCCCTGCTCCAGCTGGGGGAGGGGGAGCACCCGGCGGCGGTGCAGCTCTTCGGCAGCGACCCTGCCTGCATGGAGCAGGCCGCCGGCATCGCCGCCGAGAAGTCGGGGGCGGACATCATCGACATCAACATGGGCTGCCCGGTGCCCAAGGTGGCCAACTCCGGCGACGGCTCGGGGCTGATGCGCACGCCGGAGCTGGCGGTGAAGGTGGCCGAGGCGGTGATCCGCGGGGCGGGGGGCCGCCCCGTCACCGTGAAATTCCGCCTGGGCTGGGACAAGGGCTCCATCAACTGCGTGGAGTTCGCCCAGGCCATGGAGGAGGCCGGGGTGGCCGCCGTGGCCGTCCACGGCCGCACCAAGGTGCAGATGTACGCCGGCCGGGCCAACTGGGACTACATCCGTGCGGTGAAGGAGGCGGTGAACATCCCCGTCATCGCCAATGGCGACGTGTTCGAGCCGGAGGACGCCCCCCATATCCTGCGGTACACCGGGGCGGACATGGCCATGATCGGCCGGGGCTGCTTCGGCAACCCGTGGATCTTCCAGCGGGCCCAGGCCGCCCTGGAGGGGAAAGAGATCCCGCCCCTGCCGCCCCTGGCGGAGCGGTGCGACACGGCGGTGCGGCAGTTCCGCCTCTCCGCCGGGCAGAAGGGGGAGCACATCGCCTGCCTGGAGGCCAGGAAGCACTACGCCTGGTATCTCAAGGGCGTGCCCTACGCGGGCTATTACAAGGAACAGATCAGCAAAATCTCCACCCTGGAGGACATTGACCGCATCACCGCGGGCATCAAGCGGGATCTGAGAGATTCATAAGCGGCGCGTCAGGGATGCCGCGCCCTACAGGACGGAAAGACGGAATTCCTTCGAGAGTGCGGAGGGGCATCACACCGGGAGGTGAGAAAGGCGTGACAGAGGAACAGGAGCTGGTACAGCGGGCCCGTGCCGGGGACGAGGACGCCTTCGCCGCCCTGGTGGAGGCCAACCAGAAGCGCATCTACCACCTGACCCTGCGCATGACGGGCAACCCGGACGACGCCCTGGAGCTGAGCCAGGAGGCCTTTCTCAACGCCTGGCGGGGGCTGAAGAAATTCCAGGGGGAGAGCTCCTTCTCCACCTGGCTCTACCGGCTGGCCAGCAATGCGTGCATCGACTTCCTCCGGCGGGAGAAGCGGCGGGCGGGCCTGTCCATGACCGTCTCCCTGGACGACGAGGAGGAGGCCCGGCAGGCCGAGCTGCCCGACGAGCGGTACAGCCCCCACCGGCAGGCGGAGCAGCGGGAGCTGCGGGATACCCTGCGGGCGGGCCTGGCCGCGATGACGGAGGAGCACCGGCAGGTGCTGGTGCTGCGGGAGCTGGAGGGCCTGTCCTACGGGGAGATCGCCTCCCTGCTGGGCGTGGAGGAGGGCACCGTCAAGTCCCGCATCGCCCGGGCCCGGCTGGCTCTGCGGAACTATTTGACGAAACAGGGGAACTTTTTCGGAGAAACGCCGTCTAAAGGCTGACAGACAAAACAGGCAGAAAGGAGGGAGACGGTATGACGGACTGTGACAGGGCCCTGGAGCTCATCAGCGCCGGGCTGGACGGGGCGCTGACCCCGGAGGAGAAGGACTGGCTGGAAAAGCATCTGGAGCACTGCCCGGCATGCCGGGCGCTGGACGCCGACCTTGCGTCCCTGCACCAGCTCCTCCCCACCCTGGCACCCGAGCCCCCGGCGGAGCTGAAGGAACGGATCATGGACGCGGTGCGGGCGGAAAAGACCGTCCCCTTCCCCGCCCGGGAGCAGAAAAAGCCCCGGCGGTGGAAAGCCTGGGTTTCGGTGGCGGCGGTGGCCGCCCTGGTCTTCCTCGGCGGGCGGGCCGCCCTGCCCGCCCTGAACAGCGGCGGCACCTCCATGCCCGCGACGGCAGACGCCCCCGCCGGGACGGAGCTTCCCGCGGCAGATGCCGCCCAGGCGCCGGAGGCCGCCCTCCAGGAGGCCCCTGCCGCGGAGGTTCCCGCCTCGAAAGCGCCCTCGGCGGAGACCCCTGCCGCACAGGCTCCTTCTGCGGAGCAGCCCTCTGGGGGAACCTCTTCCGCAGAGGCGGCCAGTCCCCGGGCGGGCAGCAAAACCAGCGGCGGAACCGGCAGTACGGAGCGGATGGCGGAGCCCGGCGGCACCGCCCAGCCGAAGACGGATACGGCCGGCGGAGAGGCGGGGATCACCACCATGATGATCGATCCCGCCGCGGCCCAGCTGGACGAGGCCGGGGCGCTGGAGGCCCTGCTGTCCCACCTGGGCCTGACGGAGGCCGACGGTGCGGGCTTCTCCTCCCTGGGCCTCAGCGGGGACGGGACGGCCTGGCGCTTCCAGCGGACGGAGGACGGCACGGTCTACGCCGTCCCCCTGGACGGCGGGGAGATCACCCAGGAGCCGCAGACAGAACAGGCAGAATAGAAAATCCCGGTATGCACCGCATACCGGGATTTTTTTGTGCTTTTTATTGATCCACAAAACGGAGTGTGTACTGTGACAGGTCGTATTCCCCGGCGAAAAAGCCGGTGAGGATGGTCTCCGCGTTGGCCCGGGCGTTGTCCAGCAGGCCGTTGGCCACGGCGTTCTCCTGGGCCGACGCCTGGAGGGCCTTCATGGCCTCGTTGTTCTCCTCCAGGCTGATGCGGCGGAAGATGCTCTCGTTTTCCACATAGACCCGGAAGGAGTCCAGGTCGATCTCGCTGCTGAGAATCCGGATCTCCGGCAGGCGGACGGTGATGGTGTCCTCTCCCACCGTCCAGTCGATGTCCCCGAAGTCCAGGCCTGCCTTGATCACCACGTCGTAGCTGTAGACGTACTTGCTCTGGGTAAAGGGGATGGTGAGGCCAAAGAGCTCCCGGGCCCCCTCGGTCACGTTCACCTCGGTGCAGTAGGCCGCCTGGGTGGCCAGCTCGCCGATGTCCTCAAAGCCCAGCCTGGTGAGCTTGTTCCCGGACACCAGCACACTGCGCACCCCGACGCCCGCCCCGAACACGGCCGCGAGAATCGCTATGGTCAGAATGATTTTGACGGGAATGTACCGGAGAAAGCCCGGCCCCCTCCGCTGCTTGACCGCTCCATTCTGTTCCTGCATGGGCACGTCTCCTTTTCTTTTTCTCTGCGTGGATGCCGGCAGGGCGCTTACTCCTCCCGCCCGGCCCGGAACTCCTCCATGAACTGCTCGTCCTTGATCTCCAGGCCCCGCTCCCCGGCCCGGCCCTCGATATGGTGGGTGAACTCGTGGGCCAGGGTGGTGTACAGCTCGTCCTCCCAGTCCTCCTCCGTCCAGTCCTCCAGTCTGGCCAGGGCGGCAAAGGAGCCGTAGTAGAGGTTGATGTATTTGCCCATCATGTCGTTGCAGTACTCGCCCATGATGTAGAGCTCGCCGGGCTCCCCTTCGGGATCCTCCTTGGCCTCGGGCAGCAGGGAGATGCCCCCGTTGAGCTCCTCGTAAAACTCTGGCGGGAACTCCTCCGCCATCTCGTCCAGCAGATCGCCCGCCTGGTCAAAGCTGAGAATCACGGTTACTCCCCCTCCAGGGCCCGCTCCACCGCTGCGGCGGCGTGGAGGACGGTGGTGTCGAACAGGGGCACCCGGGTGTCCTCCGGTTTGAGCAGCAGGCCGATCTCGGTGCAGCCCAGAATGGCAGCCTGGGCCCCCTGGGCGGCCAGGGCCTCGGTGACGGCCTTGAACTTCTCCCGGGACTGGGGCAGAATTTTCCCCACGCACAGCTCGTCGAAGATGATGCGGTTGAGCTCCGCCCGGTCGCCGGCGCCGGGGATGAGCACCTCGATGCCCGCCGCCGCCAGCTTGTCCTTGTAGAAGTCCTGCTCCATGGTGTACCGGGTGCCCAGCAGGGCGGCTTTGTGAATGCCCCTGTCCAGCAGGGCCCGGGCGGTCACCTCCCCGATGTGGAGCAGAGGCACGGAGATGTGGGCCTGCACGTCTCCGGCAACCTTGTGCATGGTGTTGGTGCAGATGAGGATGAAGTCCGCCCCGGCCCGCTCCAGCCCGGCGGCGGCTTCTCCCAGAATCTCGCCGCTGCGGGCCCAGTCGCCGCTGGACTGGCACTTCTCAATCTCGTCAAAGTCCACGCTGTGGAGCACGAGCTTGGCGGAGTGGAGCCCGCCCAGCTGCTCCTTCACGGCCTCGTTGATGAGCTGGTAGTAGGTCACCGTGCTCTCCCAGCTCATGCCGCCCAATAGTCCGATGGTTTTCACGGAAAGCGCCTCCTTGGTGATTATGGTATGTCGATGGGGCGGGGGTAAGCCCCGCCCTACTGGGGCTTTTTCATGGTCAGGGAAATCCGCTTCTTTTTCTCGTCTACCTCCAGCACCCAGACGGTGACGATGTCCCCCACGGCGCACACCTCGGAGGGGTGGCGCACCCGCCGGGGGGCGCCCAGCTGGGAGATGTGGACCAGCCCGTCCTGGTGGACGCCGATGTCCACGAACACGCCGAAGTCGATCACGTTGCGCACCGTGCCGGTGAGCTCCATGCCCGGCTTCAGATCCTTCATCTCCAGCACGTCGGTGCGCAGAATGGGCTTGGGCAGCTCGTCCCGGGGGTCCCGGCCGGGCTTCATCAGCTCGGCCACGATGTCCCGCAGGGTGGGCACGCCCACGCCGCAGGCCTGGGCGGCCTGCGCCTCGCCTTTCTCCTTCACCCGGTCCCGCAGGGCGCCGATGCCCCCTGCGGCCACGTCGTTCAGGGAGTAGCCGCACAGGGAGAGCAGCTTCTCCGCCGCCTCATAGCTCTCCGGGTGGACGCCGGTGTGGTCCAGCACATTCTTGCTCTCCGGCACCCGCAGGAAGCCGGCGCACTGCTCGAAGGCCTTGGGGCCCAGCTTGGGCACCTTGAGCACCTGCTTGCGCCCGGTAAAGGCGCCGTTCTCCTCCCGGTAGGCCACGATATTCTTGGCGGTGGTGTTGTTCAGCCCCGCCACGTAGGACAGCAGGGGGGCGGAGGCGGTGTTGAGATCCACCCCCACCGCGTTGACGCAGTCCTCCACCACGCCGGAGAGAGTCTCGTCCAGCCGGGCCTGGGGCATGTCGTGCTGGTACTGGCCCACGCCGATGCTCTTGGGGTCGATCTTCACCAGCTCGGCCAGGGGGTCCTGGAGCCTCCGGGCGATGGACACGGCGCTTCTCAGGTTTACGTCGAAGTCGGGGAACTCCTGGGCGGCCAACTTGGAGGCGGAGTACACCGACGCCCCCGCCTCGTTGACGATCATGTAGCTGACGCCGCCGCCCACCTGGCGGATGAGCTCCACCGTCATCTGCTCGGTCTCCCGGCTGGCGGTGCCGTTGCCGATGGCGATGTGGGCCACCCCGTGCTTTTTGATGAGCCGGGCGAGCACGTCGATGGCCTCCTGCTTTTTCTTCTCGCTGAAGGTGGGGTAGACCACCGCCGTGTCCAGCACCTTGCCGGTGCCGTCCACCACCGCCACCTTGCAGCCGTTGCGGTAGCCGGGGTCCAGGCCCATGGTCACCTTCCCCTTCACCGGCGGCTGCATCAGCAGGGGCTTCAGGTTGAGGGCGAAGTTGTGGATGGCCCCCTCGTCGGCGTTCTCGGTGAGCAGATTGCGCATCTCCCGCTCCACCGAGGGGAAGATCAGGCGGTCGTAGGCGTCCTCGGCGGCGGCGCGGACAAAGGCCATGGCGGGGGCCCCGGGGCGGAGCACCGCGCGGCGGATGGGGATCAGGGCGGCCTCCCGGTCCATCTCCACGCTTACCTTTAAGATCTCCTCCCGCTCGCCCCGGTTGATGGCCAGCACCTGGTGGCCCATGGCCCGGTTCAGGGGGGACTTGAAGTCGTAGTAGAGGCGGTACACCGTGTCCTCGGGCTCCTTGGCCGCGGCGGCGGAGACCAGATAGCCCTTCCGCCACACCAGCTCCCGCAGGCCCTTGCGGATGTCCGCGTCGTCGGAGATCCACTCGGCGATGATGTCGCCCGCCCCCTGGAGGGCGTCCTCCGCGCTCTCCACGCCCTTCCCGGCGTCCACATAGTCCCCGGCGGCATCCTCCGGGGCGGGGCCGTCCTTCTCCTGGGCGTAGAGCAGCTGGGCCAGGGGCTCCAGCCCCTTCTCGCGGGCCACAGTGGCCCGGGTGCGGCGCTTGGGCTTGTAGGGCCGGTAGAGATCCTCCACCTCCGCCAGGGTGGCGGCGGCGTCGATGGCGGCGGACAGCTCCTCCGTCAGCTTGCCCTGGCCCTCGATGGCGGACTTGACCTCCTCCCGCCGCTTGTCCAGATTGCGCAGGTATTGCAGCCGGTCGGCCAGGGTGCGCAGGGCGGTGTCGTCCATGGCGCCGTGGAGCTCCTTGCGGTAGCGGGCGATGAAGGGGATGGTGTTGCCCTCGGCGATGAGGCGCACCACGTTCTCCACGTGCTCCGGAGACTTGTCCAGCTCCTTGGCCAGGATCTGTATGATGGGTTCCATAGGATGCTCCTTTGTTCAGATAGGATATGGATATTTTACGCGATTTCAAGCCATAAGTCCAGCCGATTTCCTTGCGCTTTTGGTTCGCATATCGTAGAATATGGTCTGAGAGAGGGGGCGGGACGGTGAAAACCCTGTATCTGATCGGCGGGCCCATGGGCGTGGGTAAGACCGCCGCCGGGCAGGCGCTGAAGCTGCTGCTGGACAACAGCGTGTTTCTGGACGGGGACTGGTGCTGGGACATGCACCCCTTCCGGGTGACGGAGGAGACGAAGGAGCTGGTGCTGGGCAACATCGCCCTTCTGCTGAACCGGTTCCTCCGCTGCTCCGCCTGCGACCACGTGATCCTGGCCTGGGTGCTCCACCGGCAGGAGATCCTGGACACCCTGCTGGAGCAGGTGGACACCGCCGGATGCACCGTGCGGCCCATCTCCCTGGTGTGCCGGCCGGAGGTGCTGCGCGCCCGCATCGGGGCGGACATCGCCGCCGGACGGCGGGATGCCGGCGCGGCGGAGCGGGCCCTGGCCTACCTGCCCCTGTACCGGGAGCTGCATACCCAACACATCGACACCTCAGAGCTGACGCCGGAGCAGGCGGCCCGGCGGATTTTGGAAAGGAGCCAACGGACATGAATGAGCGGCTGAACGAGATCAACGGAGAGCTGAAGAAGCTGAACGAGGCCCTGGCCCGGCAGAGCAAGCTGGAGGCCCAGCTGAAGGATCTCCAGGAGCAGCGGGCGGAGCGGGAGCAGCGGGTGATGGACACCAGCCGCGTGTTCTGGGAGGAACAGGAGGACGTGGACAAGCTGGAGAAGGGGGGCCTGCGCTCCCTGCTGCTCTCCATCACCGGCGACAAGGAGGCCCGCCTGTCCCAGGAGCGGCGGGAGGCCCTGGCGGCCAAGCTCCAGTACGACCAGGCCCAGCGGGATCTGGAGGACATCGACGGGCGCATCAGAGCGGTGCTGGGGGAAAAGGACAGCCTGCGCATCGACCGCATCCGGCGGGACGCCCTGCTGGAGGAGAAGGGGGAGCTGCTCAAGCAGATGGGCGGGGAGGCCGGCGCCCGGCTCACCGAGCTGGATCAGCGGCTGGACGAGCTGGAGAGCCAGCGCCGGGAGGTGGGGGAGGCCATCTCCGCGGGCCGCTCGGCGGAGACGGCCCTGTCCTCCGTGCTGAACAGCCTGGACAGCGCCGAGGACTGGGGTACCTGGGACATGTTCGGCGGCGGCCTGCTGTCCACCATGGCCAAGCACGAGCACTTGGACGACGCCCAGGCGGGCATCGGCTACGCCCAGAACTGCCTGTCCCGGTTCCGCACCGAGCTGGCCGACGTGCAGCACATGGACATACCCCAGGTGCACATCGGGGAGTTTGCCACCTTCGCCGACTACTTCTTCGACGGCCTGTTTGCCGACTGGTACGTCCAGTCCAGGATCCACGACGCCCAGGCCGGGGTGTCGGAGGTTCACATGCGGGTGCTGAGCGCCCTGCGTCAGCTGGAGGGGATGGACGGGACGCTGGCGGGGGAGCAGCGGGGGCTGGAGGAGGAGCGGCAGAAGCTGCTCCAGGACGCGGGGGTCTGAGGCCGCCGCCCTCCCTCCCCTTGACGGGGCGGCCCCGCCGTGGGATAATGTTAGGAAACCTGAATTTGATTTCCTGAATCTGGGGGCTTTGGCATGGGACTGGTGCGGCTGTTCATCAAGGACTGCGACAATGTGACGGATCCGGCGGTGCGGGAGAGGTACGGCATCCTGTCCGGGGCGGTGGGGATTGTGCTCAACCTGCTGCTGTCGGCGGGGAAGCTGTTTGCCGGGCTGATGACCGGCTCCATCTCCATCACGGCGGACGCCTTCAATAACCTGTCCGACGCGGGCTCGTCGGTGGTGACCCTGGTGGGCTTCAAGCTGGCGGGGCAGAAGGCCGACGACGGCCACCCCTTCGGCCACGGCCGGATGGAGTATCTGGCCGGCCTGCTGGTAAGCCTGATGATCCTGCTGGTGGGGGTGGAGCTGGGCCGCTCCTCCATCGGCAAGATCCTCCGGCCGGAGGCGGTGGACTTCTCCCTGGTGTCCACCGGCATCCTGGCGGCCTCCATCCTGGTGAAGCTGTGGATGGGGCAGTTCAACCGGGGCCTGGGGAGGAAAATCGGCTCGGCGGCCATGGCGGCCACCGCCGCCGACTCCCTCTCCGACGCGGTGGCCACCGCCGCCGTGCTGGCGGGCACCCTGGTGAACCGCTTCGCCCACGTGAACATCGACGGCTGGGTGGGCCTGGCGGTGGCGGTGTTCATCCTCCGCTCCGGCTGGGGGGCCGCCAAGGACACCATCAACCCCCTGCTGGGGGAGAGCCCCGACCCGGAGCTGGTGAAGCAGCTCCGGGAGCTGGTGCTCTCCCACCCCCAGGTGGTGGGCATGCACGACCTGATCATCCACGACTACGGCCCCGGCCGGCGGCTGTGCTCCTTCCACGCGGAGGTGCCCCAGGACGCCGACATCCTGGACGCCCACGACGCCATCGACCACATCGAGCGGGAGATCAAGGAGAAATTCGGCATCGAGACCACGGTACACATGGATCCCATCGCCACCGCCGACGAGAAGGTCAACCAGCTGCGGCGGCAGGTGGCCGACCTGGCCCGGGTGGTGGAGCCGGAGATGACCATCCACGACTTCCGGGTGGTGCGGGGCCCCACCCACACCAACGTGATCTTTGACGCGGTGGTGCCCCACAAGTGCCGCCTCACCGACGAGGAGGTGCTCCAGCGCCTGCGCCAGGCGGTGAGCGCCCTGGATCCCGCCTATCAGGCGGTGATCCAGATCGACCGCGCCTATGTGGAGTAGGCGGGCGCCGCTTTTACAAAATATTCATCCATGCCGGGCTGAAGGGCTGTATAATAGGGACTCAGGAATGATTCTGCCGGGAATCGCATAGAAAAGGACGGTGCGCTATGGCGAAAAAGGTTCTGATTGTGGAGGACGACACCAATATTGCGGAGCTGCTCCACCTCTATCTGGAGAAGGAGGGCTTTGAGACGGTGGTGGCCAACGACGGCGGCAAGGGCGTGGAGCTGTTCCGCTCCTTCCACCCCGACCTGGTGCTGCTGGACATCATGCTGCCGGTGATGGACGGCTGGTCGGTGCTCAAGAAGATCCGGGAGAACGACAAGACCCCGGTGATCATGCTCACCGCCAAGGGGGAGACCCAGGACAAGGTGGCCGGCCTGGAGGGGGGCGCCGACGACTACATCGTCAAGCCCTTCGAGATGAAGGAGGTGCTGGCCCGCATCCACGCGGTGCTCCGCCGCTTCGGCGGGGACGAGAACGGCACCGGGGAGAAGAAGCTCTCCTTCGACAAGCTGGTGATCAACCTGGACTCCTACGAGCTGCTGGTGGACGGCAAGCGGGTGGATACGCCCCCCAAGGAGCTGGAGCTGCTCTACCACCTGGCCGCCTCCCCCAACCGGGTGTTCACCCGCAACCAGCTGCTGGACGAGGTGTGGGGCTTCGACTACTTCGGCGACTCCCGGACGGTGGACGTGCACATCAAGCGCCTGCGGGAGAAGCTGGAGGGCGTCAGCGACCAGTGGAGCCTCAAGACCGTCTGGGGCGTGGGCTATAAGTTCGAGGTCGTGAGTCCCCAATGAAAAGCCTGTACGGCCGGCAGTTCCTGCTGACGGCGGGAATGATTCTCATCTCCTTTGCCCTGCTGGGCACCTCCTTCATCGCCCTGACCTACCGCTACACCATCCAGGATACCCGCAACTCCATGGAGCGCAACGTGGATGATGTAGCCAGCTTCACCGGCTCCACCCAGGAACAGGGCATCGGAACCCAGAGCAAGGTCTATCAGATCTATATCGCCAACATCGCCCGCATCGCCAACGCCGTGGTCATCATCGCGGACTCCGACGGCTCCCTGGTGCTCTACGCCGACGGCAGCGGCGACGCCATTCAGGACGGCCTGGCCGTGGATCACCTGCCCCAGTCCGTGATGCAGACCGTGCTGGAGTCCGGCGGTTACAGCGGCATGAGCTCCCTGGGCGGACTGTTTCCGGAGCGCCGCTTTGTTTCGGGCACGCCCATCGTGGTCAAGTCGGTGGATCCCTTCACCGGCCAGACCCAGCAGACCGTGGTGGGGGCGGCCTATATGGCGGCCCGAACCTCCGACATCACCGAGCTGTGGCAGGCCTTCATCTCCATCTTCTTCTTCACCGCCGTGGTGGTGCTGTGCATCTCCTTCATCACCAGCTCCATCACCTCCCTGCGCCTGACCAACCCTCTGAAAGAGATCGCCGAGGCCACCCGCAAGTTCGGTCACGGGGAGTACGAGGCCCGGGTGCGGGGCTATGAAAGGCGCAGGGACGAGGTGGGAGAGCTGGCCGAGGCCTTTAACGCCATGGCCGACTCCATCGCCAAGAGCGAGGAGAAGCGCAGCGAGTTTGTGGCCAACATCTCCCACGAGCTCAAGACCCCCATGACCACCATTGCCGGCTTCTCCGACGGCATTCTGGACGGCACCATCCCGCCGGACAAGGAGCGGGCGGCCCTCCAGACCATCTCCTCCGAGACGAGGAGGCTGTCCCGCCTGGTGCGGCGGATGCTGGACCTGTCCCGGCTCCAGTCGACGGAGAACATCACCGCCCAGGAGCAGTTTGACGTGTCCGAGGTGATGCTGCGGGTGCTGGTGAGCCTGGAGAACAAGATCAACGCCCGCCATCTGGATGTGGACACCCAGCTGCCCGACGGGGCGGTGGAGGTGTGGGGGGATCCCGACGCCATCACACAGGTGTGCTACAACCTGCTGGACAACGCCATCAAGTTCTCCGACGAGGGGAGCACCATGGGCATCTCCATCACCACCAAGGGGGGCAAGGCCCACGTGGCGGTGCGCAACCAGGGGCAGACCATCCCCCCCGACGAGCTGGCCATGATCTTCGACCGCTTCCACAAGAGCGACAAGTCCCGCAGCGTGGATCGGGACGGGGTGGGCCTGGGCCTGTATATCGTCAAGACCATCCTCAACAACCACAAGGAAAACATCAGCGTCACCAGCCAGGACGGCGTCACCGAGTTTGTGTTCACCCTGACCCTGGCATAAGTCGAAAAAGCGGCGATGCCGCTTTTTCGAGGAGGGCTGCGGCCCCCTGCGCGCAAGGTCTGGCCGCCTGTGGCGGTCAGACCTCACACTGGGGGGCCGGGAGGTGTTTTTCCCGATGCGCATGTCACCGGGAAAAACGATTTGGATTTGATTCCGCCGTCTCCGGACGGCGGAACTCTGCGAGGCCCCCCGGGAAGCAGCCTCTGGCACCATAGAAGAGCCGGATTCGTTACGCCGGCACAAGTCGAAAAACGGCGAAAAGGAGGCCCCTATGCGCGGCTATTATTACGACCAGCAGGCGGGGGCCCCATCTCCCCCGCCCCGCACCCCGCCGCCGCCCCGGCGGCCCGGGCGGCGGCGGGGCGGCCTGGCGGCCGTCCTGCTGATGCTCCTGTTCAGCGCCCTGCTGGTGGGGGCCGGAGCTCTGCTGGGCCTGTGGGAGGGCTCCGCGCCGGAGGCCCTCTTCCGGGATGAGCCCAGCTTCCGCGCCCCCTATTCCCAGGAGACGGAGGCGCCGCAGCCGGCGGAGACCACCGTGGAGCGGGCCCCCACCGGGGACGGCACCACCCTCACCATCTCCCCCCTGCCCGACGGGGAGGCCCACAGCCTCCAGGAGATCTATCAGGAGTGCATCGACTCCATCGTCAGCATCCGGGGCTATCTGGACAGCGGCATGAATCTGGGCACCGGCGTCATCCTGTCCGCGGACGGGTACATCATCACCAACTCCCACGTGATTGAGGGCAGCAGCCGGCTGGAGGTGGTGCTCCAGGACGAGCGGGTGTTCGACGCCCTGCTGGTGGGGCGGGATGTGCCCAGCGATCTGGCGGTGCTGAAAATCGAATGTGACGGCCTCTCCCCCGCCCAGTTCGGGGACTCCTCCCTGCTGGTGGTGGGGGATCCGGTGGTGGCCATCGGCAACCCCCTGGGGGAGGAGCTGCGGGGCACCATGACCGACGGCATCATCTCCGCCATCAACCGGGACGTGAATGTGGACGGGTACACCATGTCCCTGCTCCAGACCACGGCGGCCCTGAACTCGGGCAACTCCGGCGGCGCGCTGATCAACGACCACGGCCAGGTGGTGGGCATCACCAACCTGAAAATGGAGGGCTATGACAGCACGGTGGAGGGCCTGGGCTTCGCCATCCCCACCACCACGGTGAAGGAGGTTGTGGACGCCCTCATCGCATACGGTCAGGTGGAGAACCGGCCCACCATCGGCATCACCGGCTACACGGTGACGGCGGAGATGGCCGCCGGCTTCGACGGCCCTCAGGGCGTGGCGGTGCAGACCGTGCGGGAGGGCTCCGACGCTCAGATGCAGGGCATCCTCCCCGGCGACATCATCGTGGAGGCCAATGGGGAGACCATCACCACCATGGAGCAGCTCCAGGCCCTCAAGGACAGCCTGTCCGTGGGGGATGTGCTCTCCCTGCGCATCTGGCGCTCCGGCCACTATCTGGAGCGGGACGTGATCCTGGTGGATCAGTACACCCTGGACGAATAGCCCTAGCCCCCCGCGGGAAAAAGAAGGGGCGCCCCCTCGGGGGCGCCCAAGTCAGAGATGTGTGCGGGAGAATGGAATTTGCAGGGGTAATTGGACTCACACTCGCCTATTGGATAAGCTGTGAGGTAACTATACCGCATTTTCCAGAAATTGTCAAACAGAACTTTTGTCGAAAGAGAGGAAACGGCCCATGCTCATTCAAAACGGGGTGGTACACCCCATGGACGCCCCGGTGATTCCCCGGGGCTTTGTGCTGCTGGAGGGGGACAAGATCGCCGCCGTGGGGCCCATGGAGGCCCTGCCCGCCGGGTACAGCGGTGAGGTGCTGGACGCGGAGGGGGGGCACATCCTCCCCGGCTTCATCGACGCCCACTGCCACCTGGGCCTGTTCGGAGACGCCCTGGGCTTTGAGGCCGACGACGGCAACGAGTCCACCGACCCCTGCACCCCCCAGCTGCGGGCCGTCGACGGGGTGAACCCCCTGGATCGGGGGTTCCGGGAGGCCCGGGAGGGGGGCGTGACCACGGTGCTCACCGGCCCGGGCTCGGCCAACCCCATCGCCGGGCAGTTTGCCGCCCTCAAGACAGACGGCCGCTGGGTGGACGAGATGGTGCTCAAGGCCCCCATTGCCATGAAATTTGCCCTGGGGGAGAATCCCAAGTCGGTGTACAACGAGCGGAAGGAGACCCCGGTGACCCGCATGGCCACGGCGGCCATCATCCGGGAGAACCTGGCCAAGGCCCAGGAGTACCAGGACAAGCAGTCCAAGGCGGAGGAGGATCCCGACGAGGACGTGCCCGACTACGACGCCAAGCTGGAGGCCCTGGCCCCCGTGGTCACCGGCGCCTTGCCCGCCCACTTCCACGCCCACCGGGCCGACGACATCGCCACCGCCGTGCGCATCAGCGGGGAGTTCGGCCTGAAGCTGGTGGTGGTTCACGGCACCGAGGGCTATCTGGTGCCCGAGCTGCTGGCCCAGGCCAATGTACCGGTGATCACCGGCCCGTGCCTTACCGACCGCTCCAAGCCGGAGCTGGTGGGGCAGACCCTGTCCAACCCCGCCAGGCTCCGCGCCGCCGGGGTGAAGGTGGCCATCTGCACCGACCACCCGGAGACTCCCATCCAGTACCTCCCCCTCTGCGCCGCCATGGCGGTGCGGGGCGGCATGGAGCCGGAGGACGCCCTGGCCGCCATCACCCGGGATGCCGCCGAGATCGCCGGCATCTCCAAGCGGGTGGGCACCCTCACCCCCGGCAAGGACGCCGACGTGGTGGTCACCAGCGGCCACCCCTTCGACTGGAACGGGGAGGTCCGGGCCGTGTTCCTCAACGGGAAACGGGTCAGATAGAGGCAGATGCCATGAAGCCCTTTCAGAATGTCTGAGTAATTCAGCAGCCTGCCGGAAAAGTCCGCAAGGACTTTTCCGGCAGGCTGTTTCAGAGCCCGGCCACAGTTTTCTGCGGCCGGGCTCCGTCATATGTCAGGCCGGCCGTGACACGTCCAGAATCGGACAGCCCCCTTGTGGCCCTGTGGCATCTGTATTATAATAATGCCTGCTTTAAAACCGCTTTGCGGTTTATTTGCACGGCACAGCCGCGCAATTCTTCCCACAAGCGCGGATTTCAGCGCTTGCGGGAAGAATTCAGCCATTGCTGCAATGCATCCTCCGGTAGCGCGGATATGCCGCCGCCGGAGACACAGGAGTTTGGGCCAAAACAGCCCAAACCCCTGCGCCTGAACAAAGCTGAAAGCCCTGCTGTTCAAGGCCTTCGGCTTTGTTCGGCAGGCGTTGCAGCAGGCGTTGAAAAGGGGGAAACGCCATGTACCTGAGTGATGACGCCCGGGCGGTATTTGACGCCATGCGGGAGGGCATTACCATCATCGACACCGAGGGGCGCATCGTCTTCGGCAACCGGGCCTACCGGGAGTTCCTCAACAAGGAGGCCGGAGGGGACATCGGCCCCATCGAGGGCTGCAAGCTCCGGGAGCTGCGCCCCGGCGCCCGGCTGCCGGGGGTGCTGGAGGTGGGCAAGCCCATCCTCCACATCACCCGCCAGGAGATCCAGGACTTCTACTTCGTCAACATGTACCCCATCTACGAGGACGGGGAGCTGAAGGGCGGCGTGTCGGTGGTGACCTTTCTGGAGGACGCCTACCAGGCCAAGGAGGAGCTGGAGGCGGCGGAGGCCCGGAGCAAGCAGGTGCTCCGCCGCCTCAACAGGGCCAACGGCGCCCGGTACACCTTTGACGACATTGTGGCCGTCAGCCCGGAGGCCATGCAGGTGAAGGAGCTGGCCCAGCGCATTGCCGCCACAGATGCCACGGTGCTGCTGGAGTCGGAGAGCGGCACGGGCAAGGAGCTCTACGCCCAGGCCATCCACAACGCCGGCGCCCGCTCCGCCGGGGTATTTGTGGCTATCAACTGCGCCAACTTCAACGCCAACATGCTGGAGTCGGAGCTCTTCGGCTATGCCGAGGGCGCCTTCACCGGCGCCAAGCGGGGCGGCAAGATGGGCCTCTTCGAGGCCGCCGCCGGCGGCACCCTCTTTCTGGACGAGATCTCCGAAATGGACATCGGGCTCCAGGCCAAGCTGCTGCGCGTCCTCCAGGAGCGGCGGTTCCGCCCGGTGGGCGCGGTCAAGGAGCTGGAGGCCGACGTGCGGGTGATCGCCGCCTGCAACGCCTCCCTGCCCGACTATGTGGCGGAGGGGAAATTCCGGAAGGATCTGTACTACCGCCTCAACACCTTTGCCCTGCACATCCCGCCCCTGCGGGAGCGGCCCGGCGATATCCCGCTGCTGGCCCGCACCATCCTGGACGAGCTGGGACACAGGCTCCGCCGCCCCTTCACCCTCACCGACGACGCGGTGGAGTGCCTCCAGGCCCACGACTGGCCGGGCAACGTGCGGGAGCTGCGCAATGCCCTGGAGTTCTCCGCCTATCTCACCCCCTCCGGAGTGATCAGCCGGGCCGCCCTGCCCAGCGATCTGATCCGGCGGAGCGAGGACGCCGGCCTCACCCTGGCCCAGAGGACACGGAACTTTGAAAAGCGGGAGATCCGCCGCCTGCTGGACAAGAACGGCGCCGGACTGGAGGGCAAAAAGAAGACCGCCGCCCAGCTGGGCATCTCCCTGGCCAGCCTGTACAACAAGCTCAACGGATAGTTCTAAAATCCTGGAAATCCATTCTAAAAATTTAGAATCACAACAGTTTCAGGGGGTGCGGGGAGCGCGCCAAAGGTGACCATTTGGTTTATTTCCAGAATTTTAGAACAGCCTTTTTGTGCGCCCCGGCTGCCCCCGGGGCGCCGCCGCCGCCGCATCCCCTTGCGCCCCAAGGCTTTGAAAAATTTTTTTATTGTTCTTCCTCTTTTGGCATCCGCTTTGCATATAGGCATATACAGGCAACATTGGAGAGGTTGCCAATTCAAAAGAGGAGGTCTCTACATGCTAGCAGCACTTGGTTTCATCACGGTCATAGCCATGCTTATCCTGATTATGACCAAGAAAGCGTCGCCTGCGGTGGCCCTGATCATCGTTCCCCTGATCACCGGCATCATCGCCTGCGCGTTTATCGTCACTGACCCGGAGGGCGCCCCTGGGGTGGTCAACTTCGCGGCCAACGTCAAGAGCCTTGGAGGGATGATCGCCGGCGATGACGGACTGCTGTCCGTGGCCGCCACCGGCGTCATGTTCATCTTCTCCATCCTGTTCTTCGGCATCCTGACCGATGCCGGCACCTTCCGCCCCATCATCGGCGGCATCACCAAGCTGGTGGGCACCAACCCCATCCTGATCGCCATCGGCACCTCCATCCTGGCCATGATCGTCCACCTGGACGGTTCCGGCGCGGTCACCTTCCTGATCTGCGTGCCCCCGCTGGTGCCCCTGTATGACGCCGTGGGTATGAAGCGCACCACCCTGGCCACCATCGTGGCCATGTCCGCCGGCACCATGAACATCCTGCCCTGGGGCGGCCCCACCATCCGCGCCGCCACCGCCCTGAACGTGGACGTGGTAAGCGAGCTGTTCATGCCTGTGCTCCCCGCTGTGCTGGTGGGCCTGGCCCTGGACGTGGTTCTGTCCGCCCTGCTGGGCGCCCGTGAGAAGGCCCGCCTGGGCACCGTCAAGTTGACCAGCGCCGAGTTCAAGATGGCCGAGCTCACCGAAGAGGAGAAGAAGCTGGCCCGTCCCCACCTGTTCTGGGTCAACATCATCCTGATCATCGCCGCCATCGTCACCCTGCTGTTCTCCGGCTTTGCCCCCGCGGTGGTGTTCATGATCTTCTACGTGCTGGCCACCGTCATCAACTACCCCAAGGTGGCCGACACCAAGGCCCGTGTGGATGCCAACGCCAAGAGCGCCATCATGATGTGCTCCGTGCTCTTTGCCGCCGGCGCCTTCTGCGGCATCATGACCGGCACCGGCATGATCACCGAGATGGCCAACACCCTGGTGTCCATCATCCCCCACTCCCTGGGCAAGTTCTTCCCCGTCATCGTGGGCATCATCGGTATGCCCGCCTCCCTGCTCTTTGACCCCGACTCCTTCTACTACGGCGTGCTGCCCGTGCTGGCCCAGACCGCCGAGGGCTTCGGCGTGGCCGGTGTCAACGTAGGCCAGGCCGCTATCCTGGGCCAGATGACCGTGGGCTTCCCCGTCTCCCCGCTGACCCCCTCCACCTTCCTGCTGGTGGGTCTGGCCGGCGTGGATCTGGGCGAGCACCAGAAGAAGACTATCCCCATCCTGTGGCTGGTCTCCCTGGTCATGCTGGTTGTGGCCGTTCTGACCGGCGGCATCACCATCTGAATCCCTGTCTGACCTTGGGCGCGGCGGCCCTGCGGGCCACAGTCCGCCGGAGCGCCGCGCCCTCCTAACAATCTTTGAAAGGAAGAAGCTGCGCAATGAAAACCATCCGAATCGGCAGCGGCGCGGGCTACGCCGGCGACCGCCTGGAGCCCTCCCTGGAGCTCATCGAGAAGGGCAATCTGGACTACATCAGCTACGAGTGCCTGGCCGAGCGCACCATCGCCATCGGCCAGCAGGCCAAGCTGAAGGATCCCACCAAGGGCTACAACGGCCTGCTGGAGCACCGCATGGAGAAGGCCCTGCCCCTGTGCTGGAAGCACAAGGTGAAGCTCATCACCAACATGGGCTCCGCCAACCCCCAGGCCGCGGCCAAGAAGTGCGTGGAGATCGCCCGCAAGCACGGCCTGACCGGCATGAAGATCGCCTGTGTCACCGGCGATGATCTGCTGCCCGTCATCGACAAGTACATGGACACCGAGGTGTGGGAGACCCACGAGCCTCTGTCCAAGCTGCCCGGCGAGATCGTCTCCGCCAACGCCTACATGGGCGTGGAGGGCATCCTGAAGGCCCTGGATCAGGGCGCCGATGTGGTGATCACCGGCCGCGTGGCCGACCCCGCCATCTTCATGGCCCCCGCCATCCACGAGTTCGGCTGGTCTCTGGAGGACTGGGACAAGCTGGGCAAGGGCACCATGATGGGCCACCTGCTGGAGTGCGGCGGCCAGGTCACCGGCGGCTACTTCGCCGAGCCCGGCAAGAAGGACGTGCCCGGCGTGGGCCACCTGGGCTTCCCCATCGTGGAGATCGCCGAGGACGGCTCCTTCTTCGTCACCAAGGTGCCCGAGGCCGGCGGCATGGTCACCGTGGAGACCTGCTCCGAGCAGATCGTCTATGAGATTCACGACCCGGAGAACTACCTGACCCCCGACGTGGTGGCCGACTTCAAGCAGGTCAAGTTCACCGAGGTGGAGAAGGACAAGGTTCAGGTGGAGGGCGCCACCGGCAAGCCCAAGACCGACACCTTCAAGTGCTCCATCGGCTATAAGGACTGCTTCATCGGCGACGGCGAGATCAGCTACGGCGGCCCCGGCTGCCTGGCGCGCGCCAAGCTGGCTCTGGACATCGTGAAGGAGCGGCTGGAGCTGGTGGCCCCCGGCCAGTTCGACGAGCTGAAGTTCGACCTGATCGGCTGCAACAGCCTGTACTGGAACCCGGACTACAAATACAACCAGGAGCCCAGCGAGGTTCGCGTCCGGGTGGCCGGCCGCGCCAAGACCAAGGCCGTCGCCGACCTGGTGCCCAACGAGGTGGAGGCCCTGTACACCAACGGCCCCGCCGGCGGCTGCGGCGCCGTCAAGCGCACCCGCGACATCGTCTCCGTGGCCTCCATCCTGGTGGATCGCAACGATGTCAAGCCCGAGGTCGAGCTGTTTGAAGTCTGATTCTGGTACAGAAAGGAAGCGTTGAGTCATGAAACTCTGGGATATCGCACACTCCCGCACCGGCGACAAGGGCAACATCTCCAATATCTCCCTCATCGCCTATGACCCCAAGGACTATGAGCTGCTCCGTGAGAAGGTCACCGCCGAGAAGGTGAAGGAGCACTTCAAGGGCATGGTCAAGGGCGAGGTGGTTCGCTATGAGCTGCCCAACATCCACGCCCTCAACTTCGTCATGTACGCCGCCCTGGGCGGCGGCGTGACCCGCTCCCTGTCCGTGGACATGCACGGCAAGGGCCTGTCCTCCTATCTGCTGGACATGGAGATCTAACAGGCAAACGCACAGACGCCGCGGAAGCGCAGCTTCCGCGGCGTCTGTGCGTTTGCAGCCGGATGGGCTCAGCCCTCCCTGGAGCAGATGGCCATAGAGGCCTTCATGGAGGGGGCGATGGCGATCAGCGCGGTGACATAGGCCACCACAAAGATGGCGGGCACCTTGGTGATCCAGAAGCCGAAGAAGGCGCCGCCCAGGGCGAAGCCGGCCTCGCAGAACATGAGGATAAAGCTCATGAGGATCACGATGACGAACACAATGGCCAGGGTGCGGATAAAGTAGGCGGCCGCGCCGCCCGGGTTCTTGATGCCCACGGCCTTGACGAACCTGTTGCCCATGGCGGGCAGATCGATGATGGTCTCCAGGGTCAGGTTGAGGCAGAAGCCCTGGATCATGCCCACCACAAAGGTGGGCACGGACAGGGTGCCCTGCCCGGCCTGGACAAAGAGGGTCACCACCAGGGTGATGAAGAAGGCCAGGAAGATGTTGAATACCAGGGGGAATTTACTCTTTTTGCACATAGTCGGTTCCTCCTCGAACAGTCGATTACCAGTTGTCCTTGTTTTCCGCGTAGACCTGGGGCAGGATGGTGGCCAGGTGGCCGAACTCCTTCAGGTTGTGGGCAAACAGGCCCATGGGCACCTCGGGGGGCACGGAGACGCCGTCGGGCACCAGCTTGACCAGCTGCCCGTCCACCAGGCCGTAGCCGATCCAGAACCGGGAGCGCAGCTCGATGCCGCCGGGGATCTCCCGCACAAAGTGGGTCATGATGGCGGCCACGCCCTGGCCGGGCACGGGCCCGTGGCCGTTGGCACAAATCAGGGCGGCGCAGGCGTCGGTGCCCACCTTCTCCTCCTCGTAGCCCAGCTCGTGGGGATAGCGGAACTCCAGGATCAGCTCGTCCGGGCCGCCGCCGATGTCCTCCTTCACGTGGTGGCAGGTGCCCCAGGTGCGCTCCCGCATGGGCAGGCTCTGATCCAGGGTCTTGGCCCGGTTCTGCTGGCGGGCGTAGTAGTGATCCTCGGGATCCCAGATGCGGTAGCGGAGATCCTCCAGGCTGTGCCAGGCGAACCACCACTCGA
>NZ_JAHZDL010000004.1:0-57559 GCF_019422385.1 Flavonifractor sp. | reverse complement strand
GCCGGGCCGGCCATATGTCCCTCCACGGCGTTGCTCCGGATAGAGTTTACAGCGATGGACGCTTGGCACGCCATCGGGTGAGCTCTTACCTCACCTTTCCACCCTTACCATTGCAGCTGAGCTGCAATGGTAAGGGTGGAAAGGCAATTCCTTCGGAATTGCATTCGCTGCGGCGGGGTGACCGGACGCGAAAGGCGGGCCTCGCCGGCCCCCTTTCACACTATCCCCCGCGCGGCGCACAGCGCCGCATGGCCCTTACCAGCACAGTTCAACTGCAATGGCGGTATATCTCTGTTGCACTTTTCCTAGGGTCGCCCCCGGCGGGTGTTACCCGTTATCCTTGCCCTGTGGAGCCCGGACTTTCCTCACAGACGGGCCTTTCGCCCCGCCCGCGCGGCTGTCCAGCTTGCTTGCGAAGCACATTGTACCGGATCCCGGCCCGGTTGTCAAATGGGAATCGTGAGTGTCCCCCAAGCCGCCGCATTTTCATTGAAATTTTTTCCGCGATAGGATATAATTATTTAGTTACAGACTATATGAGGGAGGAACGTGCTATGAGTTCCACCATACAGGATTATCTGGCGTCCCTGCGGGGGAAGCGGGTGGCGGTGATCGGCATCGGCGTGTCCAACACCCCCCTGATCAAGATGCTCCTGCGGTCGGGGATTGAGGTGACCGCCTGCGACAAGCGCCAGCGGGACGACTTCGCCGGCCAGGCCGAGGAGCTGGAGAGCCTTGGGGCCGAGCTGCGGCTGGGCTCGGACTATCTGGAGGGGCTGGATCATGACGTAATCTTCCGCACCCCCGGCCTGCGGCCCGACGTGCCGGAGCTGATCGCGGCAAAAGAGCGGGGGAGCGTCATCACCTCGGAGATGGAGGTGTTCTTCCAGGTCTGCCCCTGCAAAACCATCGCCGTGACGGGCAGCGACGGCAAGACCACCACCACCACCATTATCGCCGAGCTGCTCAAGGCGGCGGGGAAGAGTGTGTACGTGGGCGGCAACATCGGCCGGCCCCTGCTCCCCGATGTGGACGGCATGGAGCCCGGCGACATCGCGGTGCTGGAGCTGTCCTCCTTCCAGCTCATGACCATGGAGCAGAGCCCGGACATCGCGGTGATCACCAACCTGGCGCCCAACCACCTGGACGTCCACAAGTCCATGGAGGAGTACATCGCCGCCAAGAAGAACATCTTCACCCACCAGGGCCCCGGCGGCCTGCTGGTGCTCAACGCCGACAACGGCATCACCAGCGGCTTTGCGCCTGAGGCCAGGGGCCGGGTGACCCTGTTCAGCCGCCGGACGGAGCCGGAGAAGGGCGTCTTTGTGAAGGACGGGGCCATCTGGGTGCGCAACGACATGCACGAGCGGCCGGTGCTCTGCCTGGAGAACATCCTCCTGCCCGGCGAGCACAACGTGGAGAACTATATGGCGGCCATCGCCGCCCTGGACGGCCTGGTGCCCGACCAGGTGGTGCGGGACTTCGCCGCCAAGTTCGCCGGGGTGGAGCACCGCATCGAGCTGGTGCGCACCCTCCGGGGCGTGCGGTACTACAACGACTCCATCGCCTCCAGCCCCTCCCGCACCATCGCCGGCCTACGCTCCTTCAAAGAGAAGGTGCTCCTCATCGCCGGCGGGTATGACAAGCACATCCCCTTCGACGTGCTGGGCCCCGAGGTGGTGGAGCACGTGAAGGCCCTGTTTCTGACGGGGGACACCGCCCCCAAGATCCGCGCGGCGGTGGAGGCCTCCCCGGGCTACCGCCCGGACGCCCTGCCCATCCAGGAGTACAGCTCCTTCGACGGGGCGGTGCTGGCGGCCTGCCAGGCGGCTCAGTCCGGCGATGTGGTGATTCTGTCGCCCGCCTGTGCCTCCTTTGACAGGTTCAAGAACTTCATGGAGCGGGGCGCGGCCTTCAAAAAGATTATCTACGGTCTGGAGTGAGGCTCCGGGGCCGGGATTTCCCGGCCCCGACCTTTTCCGGGCGGAAAGGATGATGGGATTTGGATATGAGGCAAGCCCTGGAGCGGCTGTGCACCTGCACCGCCCCCTCCGGGTTTGAGGGCCCTGCGGCGGCCGTGGCGGCGGAGCTGCTCCGCCCCCTGGTGGATGAGGTGTCCATCGACCGCATGGGCAATGTGCTCGGCGTGCGCCGCAGCAAGACCCCCAACGCCCCCAAGCTGCTGCTGGACGCCCACCTGGACGAGATCGGCCTGATTGTCACCGGCGTGGAGGACGGCTTCCTCCGCTTTCGCAGCATCGGCGGGGTGGATCCCCGGATGCTTCCCGGCCGGGAGCTGGTGGTGCTCACCGACCCGCCCCTGCGGGGGCTGGTGGCCTGCCCGGCGGGGGGAGACGAGAACAAGAGCGTGCCCCTGAACGAGCTGTACGTGGACGTGGGCTTGTCCCAGGAGGAGGCGGAGAGGGCCGTACCCGTCGGTACCCCCATGGTGTACCGGGCGGGCTGCTTCCCCCTGGGGGAGGACCAGATGTGCGGCAAGTCCATGGACGACCGGGCCTGCTTCGTCACCCTTTTGCGGGCGGCGGAGCTGCTGCATGACAAGGAGCTGGATGTGGAGCTCCACATCATGGGCTCCACCCGGGAGGAGGTGTCCGGCGCGGGGGCCACCGTGGGCACCTGGGCCGTGGCCCCCGACTTCTGCGTGGCGGTGGACGTGACCCACGGCAAGACCCCCGACGGCCCGGCGGACAAGACCTTTGAGCTGGGCGGCGGCCCTGCCATCGGCGTGGGACCCAACATGACCCGGTGGATGACGGAGCGGATGATCGCCAAGGCCAAGGAGCACGGCATCCCCTACCAGCTGGAGATCATGTCCGGTCACACGGGCACCAACGGCTGGGAGATGCAGATCAGCAGGGAAGGGGTGGCCACCTCGGTGCTGTCCCTGCCCCTGAAGTATATGCACACACCGGTGGAGACCCTGTCCCTGGCCGACATGGAGGGGGTGGCCCAGCTGCTGGCCGCCTTTACGGAGAATCTGGGGAAGGAGGCGGTACGGTGAAGGAGCTGCTGAAAACCCTCTGCGGACTGGACGGCGTGTCCAGCTGGGAGGACACCGTGCGGGACTACCTGTACGCGGAGGCCAAGCCCTATGCCGACACCCTGCGGGTGGATACCCTGGGCAACCTGATCGTGTCCAAGAAGGGGAAAAAGCCCACGGGCAACAAGGTCATGCTGTGCGCCCACATGGATGAGGTGGGGCTCATGGTGCGCCGCATCACCGACGAGGGCTATCTGAAATTTGACGCCGTGGGCGCTCTTGACCGCCGGGTGCTTCTGGGCAAGCCGGTGCGGGTGGGCCCCAAGGGCATCCCCGGCGTGGTGGGGCTCAAGGCCTACCACCTGGTGAGCCGGGAGGAGGAGAAGTCCGTCCCCAAGCTGGACGAGTTCTATATCGACATTGGCGCCAAAGACAAGGCCGGGGCGGAGGCCCTGGTGTCCCTGGGGGATGTGGCGGCCTTTGACTCCACCGCCGGGGAATTTGGCAGCGGCCTGTTCCAGGGCAAGGCCCTGGGCAGCCGGGTGGGGTGCGCCGTCCTGCTGACCCTTCTGAAAGAAGAACTGCCCCTGGACTGCACCTTTGTCTTTACCGCCCAGGAGGAGGTGGGCAACCGGGGCGCCTTCGGCGCGGGCTTCTCCGTCACCCCGGAGATCGCCCTGGTGCTGGATGGGGCCGACACGGCGGACGCCCCCGGCGTGCCCGCCCATAAGCGGGGCTGCACCCTGGGGAAGGGCGTCGTCCTGCCCGTGATGGACAAGGGTTCCATCGCCGACCGGGGCCTGTTTGAGGAGCTGCGGTCCCTGGCGGAGCGAGAGACTATCCTCTGGCAGACCAGCGGCAGCATCCCCGGCAGGACGGACGCCGCCGCACTCCAGCGCACCAAGGCCGGTGTGCGGACGGCCATGCTGTCGGTGCCGGTGCGCTACCACCACACCCCCTCGGGGCTGGTCTCTCTGGGAGACGTGGACGGTATGCTGGCCCTGACCCGGGCCTTCCTCAGCGATCTGGCGGAAAAGGAGTGAACAACATGGAGATTTTAGAGACCCTGCGGGCGCTGAATGCCTGCTTTGGCCCCTCCGGGCAGGAGGGGGCGGTGGCCGAGGCCATCCGCAAAATCGCCGCGCCCTATGTGGACGAGTGCACGGTGGACACCCTGGGCAACCTGCTCTGTCACAAGAAGGGAAAGGGGCCCAAGGTGCTCTTTGCCGCCCACATGGACTCCATCGGGCTGATTATCACCCACATTGACGAGCACGGCTTCCTCCGCTTTGGCCCGGTGGGCGGTCTGTCCGCCCACGAGGTGCTGGGCGCCCCCGTCCGGTTTGCCAATGGCGTCCGGGGCGTGGTGGCCCTGGAGGGCAAGGTGGAGGCCAAGGAGATGAAGCTGGAGCACCTCTACGTGGACATCGGCGCCAAGGATGAAGCGGAAGCCAGATCCATGGTGCAGGTGGGGGATGTGGCGGTGTACGACACCGCCGCCTTCCAGAGCGGAAGCCGGATCTTCTCTCCCTACCTGGACGACCGGATTGCCTGCGTGGTGCTCCTCATGGCCATGGAGCGGCTGGGGGAGACGGACAACGACCTGACCTTTGCCTTCACTGTCCAGGAGGAGGTGGGGCTTCGGGGCGCTAAGACGGCAGCCTACGGGGTGGAGCCGGACTACGGCATCGCCGTGGATGTCACCGACTCCGATGACATCCCCTCCGCCCCCCACGAGTGCAGCAGCTCGGCGGGGAAGGGAGCTGCCATCAAGGTGATGGACAGCTCCGTGATCTGCCACCCGTCGGTGGTGGCCAGGCTGGAGAAGCTGGCCCAGGAGGGGCAGATCCCCTGTCAGAAGGACATCCTGCGCTACGGCGGCACCGACGCCGGGGCCATCCACCAGAGCCGGGCCGGCGTGTACACTGGCGGCATCTCCATCCCCACCCGCTACGTCCACACCCCGCTGGAGATGGCGGATGCGGGGGATATCGAGGCCTGCGCCGCCCTGGTAGCCGCTTTCGCCCAGGCTAAGCTGGATTGACTTAAAATATAGAGACAGGAAAGTGTGTAATAGGAAATGCCTTTACAGATAAGCGACAAAGTTTTGGCCCTGGCTGCCCAGGCCCAGGCGGAGCTGGCCGAGCAGTTCGGCCGCATTGACGCCATTGCGGAGGAGAACACCCGCAAGGTGCTGGCGGCCTTCCAGAAGCACCGGGTGGCGGAGGCCCACTTCGCAGGCACCACCGGCTACGGCTACGACGATCTGGGCCGGGACACCCTGGATCAGATCTACGCCGACATCTTCGGCACCGAGGACGCCCTGGTGCGCCTGCAGTTCGTCAACGGCACCCACGCCATCTCCTGCGCCCTGTTCGGGGCGCTGAAACCCGGCGACATCCTGGTGTCCGCCGTGGGGGCCCCCTACGACACCATGCTGGGCGTGATCGGCGTGGTGGACAAGGGCCCCGGCTCCCTGAAAAGCTACGGAATCGAGTATCAGCAAGTGGAACTGCTTGACAATGCGCCCGACCCCGCCGGCCTGGCGGAGGCGGTGAAAAATCCCCGGGTCAAGGCGGTGCTGATTCAGCGTTCCAAGGGCTACTCCACCCGGTCGTCCCTGTCGGTGGCGGAGATCGGGGAGCTGTGCCGGGTGGTGCGGGAAAACAATCCGGACACCGCCATCCTGGTAGACAACTGCTACGGCGAGTTTGTGGAGACCATCGAGCCCACCCAGGTGGGGGCCGATCTGGTGGTGGGCTCCCTGATCAAGAACCCCGGCGGCGGCCTGGCCCCCACCGGCGGCTACATCGCCGGACGGCACGACCTAGTGGAGGGGGCCGCCATGCGGCTCACCACCCCCGGCATCGGCAAGGAGTGCGGCTCCACCTTTGGGGCCAACCGCAGCCTCTATCAAGGACTTTTCCTTGCCCCCCATACCACCGCCCAGGCGGTGAAGACGGCGGTGTTTGCCGCCCGGATCATGGAGCTGCTGGGCTATGAGACCGAGCCCACCTCCGACGCGGTACGCCACGACATTATCCAGATGATCCACTTCGGCGCGCCGGAGCCCCTGAAAAAGTTCTGCAAGGGTATCCAGTTCGGCGCGCCGGTGGACTCCTATGTGACCCCGGAGCCCTGGGACATGCCGGGCTACGACTGTCAGGTGATCATGGCCGCCGGGGCCTTCATCCAGGGGGCCTCCATCGAGCTGTCCTGTGACGCGCCCATGCGGGAGCCCTACACCGCCTATCTCCAGGGCGGCCTCACCTACGAGAGCGGCAAGGCCGGCGTCATGCTGGCGGTGGAGGAGCTTCTGCGCGGGGAATAGGGCAGGCCCTTTTCCGCATAGGCTAAACCGGGAGGTGAGGCCATGCGCGGCAGGCCGAGAATCCGCCCCTGGCTGCGGACGCCCCGCCGTCGGGGGCCAAAGCCGGAGCGGGGAGGTGGGCGGCTGCTCCCTCTGGTGATCGGGGTGGGGCTGGCCCTGTCGGTCATCTTTCTGATCGACTCCGCTATGCGGCCCACCCTCACGGCACTGGCCCAGGCCAGGGTGGAGAACGCCGTCACCCGCATCGTCAACGACGCGGTGAACGGCACCCTCACCAGTGAGGCCATCTCCTACAGCGACTTGGTCACCCTGGAGAAGGACGCCGCCGGGCAGGTGAGCGTCCTGGCTGCCAACACCGCCCAGCTCAATGCCTTACGGACGGAAATCTTGGACCAGGTGCTCACGCAGGTGGAACAGCTTGACAGCCAGGAGCTGGGCGTCCCCCTGGGCAGCCTCACCGGCTTCGCCACCGCCTCCGACCTGGGGCCGGTGCTGCCGGTACGAGTGCTCACCGCCGCCGTGCCCACGGCGGACTTCGAAAACGTCTTTACCTCGGCGGGGATCAACCAGACCCTCCACCGGATCATGCTGAATGTGCGGGTGGAGTGCACCCTGCTGATCCCCGGCGGCACGGTGGACACCGTCGTGGAGGCCCAGGTGTGCGCGGCGGAGACCCTGCTGGTGGGCCAGGTGCCCGATGCCTATCTGGAGCTGCCGGGAAGCCCGTAAGAAATCTGTAAGGAAACCGTAAAACATCCTTGGCATTTCCGTGGTATGATGGGCACATATCGACGGAAAGGGGTAAAATGATGGATACCCTGCTGTGGTACGTTGCAATCTCCTGGGACTATGTGGCCCAGATGCTCCCCTGCATGGTTTTGGCCGCCATGGTCTTCTTTGCCCTGCGCCCATGGAGAAGGCGGCGGCTGGCCCGTCGGGGATTGGCCAGCGGTGTTTGGCGGGAAACCGTCCTGCTTCTCTTTGTCATGTTTGGTGCCGGATTGGCCGCTCTGACCGTTTTTCCGGCCAATTTCTGGACGCTGTACCACTGGCAGGAGGCGTTTCAGGGTCGGGAGGCATTTTTCCCACTGACGCCGCTGTCCCAATCCGCGCAGTACATCGGTTGGAGACCCTATTTCCTGTGGAGCTTTCAGACCATGGGGAGCTGGACGTTTTATATGGCGATGGCAAACGCGCTCATCTTTCTGCCGGTGGGCTTTTTCCCCAATCTGCTGTGGCGGCCCCGGTGGTGGAAGGGGCTGTTGACCGGCTTTTGCGTCTCCTTTTCCATCGAGTTTCTCCAGCTTTTTGTCAACCGCTCCACCGATGTAGACGATTTGATCCTGAATACACTGGGGGCCTTTGTCGGCGGCCTGACTGCCCTGCTTCTGCGCCGACTGGCCCCCCGATTTACCCAACACTTCCAAGTGGAGGTTCAACATGGACGAGAGACAGGAGATAGAGGCCCTGCGCCGGGAGCTGGAGCAGGCCAACTATGAATACTACGTGCTGGACAACCCCAGTATGTCCGACTACGACTTTGACCACAAGCTCCGCCGTCTGGAGGAGCTGGAGGCCAAGTACCCGGAGCTGATCACCCCCGATTCGCCCACCCAGCGGGTGGGGGGCAAGGTGGCGGACGGCTTCCAGGAGGTACACCACCGGGTGCCCCTGGAGAGCCTCCAGGACGTGTTCTCCGTGGAGGAGCTGGAGGAGTTCGACCAGCGGGTGCGGGAGGCCCTGCCCGACGGCGTGGAGTACGACGTGGAGCCCAAGGTGGACGGCCTGTCCGTGGCCCTGGAGTATGAAAACGGCCTCTTTGTCCGGGGAGCCACCCGGGGCGACGGCCAGGTGGGGGAGGACGTGACGGAGAACTTGAAAACCATCCCCTCCATCCCCCTGCGCCTGCCGGAGGCCCTGCCTTCCCTGATTGTCCGGGGGGAGGTGTTCATGCCCAAGAAGAGCTTTGAGCGGCTCAACGAGGAGCGGGAGCTGAGAGGGGAGAGTCTCTTTGCCAACCCCCGCAATGCGGCGGCGGGCTCCCTGCGGCAGCTGGACCCCAAGATCGCCGCCTCCCGGGGGCTGGACATCCGGGTGTTCAACATCCAGTGGGCGGAGGGGCGCACCTTCACCACCCACTCGGAAACCCTGGAGTACCTGCAGCAGCAGCGGTTTAAAGTAATTCCACATGACACCTGTCAGACCATCGCCCAGGCGGCGGAGCGGATCAAGGCCATGGGGGAGGGCCGGGAGGCTTATCCCTTTGACATCGACGGCGCTGTTGTAAAGGTAAATAGCCTTGCAGAACGGGAAACCCTGGGCTCTACCGCCAAATTCCCCCGGTGGGCGGCAGCCTACAAGTATCCGCCGGAGCAGAAACCCTCCCGGGTGGTGGACATCGTGGTGCAGGTGGGGCGCACCGGCGTGCTCACCCCCAAGGCGGTGGTGGAGCCGGTTCGCCTGGCGGGCACGACCGTCACCAACGCCACCCTCCACAACCAGGACTTCATCACCGAAAAGGACATCCGCATCGGGGACACGGTGCTGGTACAGAAGGCGGGGGAGATTATCCCCGAGATCGTGGAGGTGCTGAAGGACAGGCGGCCGGAGGGAACGGAGCCCTACCATCTGCCCGACCACTGCCCGGTGTGCGGGGCCCCGGTGGTGCGTGACGAGGATGGCGCCCACATCCGCTGCACCGGCGCGGAGTGCCCCGCCCAGCGTCTGCGCCACCTGGTCCACTTCGCCAGCCGGGACGCCATGGACATCGAGGGCCTAGGCCCCGCCGTGGTGGAGAGTCTGGTGGGGGCCGGCATGGTGCAGGGCCCCGGCGACCTCTACCACCTGGACGGGGAGGAGGTGGCCAAGCTGGAGCGCATGGGCAAGAAGAGCACGGAGAACCTGCTCGCCGCCATCGAGAAGTCCAAGTCCAACGACCTGTCCCGGCTTCTGTTCGCCTTCGGCATCCGGCAGGTGGGGCAGAAGGCGGCCAAGGTGCTGGCGGCCCGGTTCGGCTCCCTGGACGCCCTGATGGCGGCCGGTGAGGAGGAGCTCACCGCCGTGCCCGACATCGGCGGCATCACGGCCCGGAGCCTGATCTCCTGGTTCCAGAGCCCCCAGAGCCAGCACCTGATCGAGACCCTGCGGGAGGCAGGGGTCAACCTGGAGAGCCATGAGGCCCCGGTGGGCGACAAGCTGGCGGGGAAGACCTTCGTGCTCACCGGCGCCCTGGAGCGGTTCACCCGGGACCAGGCCGGGGCCATGATCGAGGCACAGGGGGGCAAAGTGTCCGGCTCAGTGTCCAAAAAGACTTCCTACGTGGTAGCGGGGGAGGCGGCCGGCTCCAAGCTGCGCAAGGCCCAGGAGCTGGGCATCCCCGTGCTCACGGAGGAGGAGTTCCTGGCCCTCTTTGAGGGGGCATAAGCATGAAAAAAGCGTCCCAGCCTACGGCTGGGACGCTTTTCTGTTTCCCGGAATAGGATGGCGGGAGAAAGGGGAGAGGACCGTGCTGGAACAGATACCCTATGACCGCCAGGCCGCCGTGGCCTATGCCCATCAGTGGGCCTACAGCCGGAATCCGAACTACTACGACTATGAGGAGATCGGTGGAGACTGCACCAATTTCGCCTCCCAGTGCCTCTATGCCGGCACCGGTGTGATGAACTTCGACCCGGTGTACGGCTGGTTCTACCGGGATGCCAACGACAAGGCGCCGGCCTGGACGGGGGTGGAGTATTTCTACAATTTTATCACCCGCTCACAGCCCAACGCCGGCCCGTTTGGCCTCTCCACAGAGCTGGAACAGCTGGAGCCGGGGGATTTTGTCCAGCTCCGCTTTGACAAGGATGTGTTCGGCCATACGCCGGTGGTGGTGTCCATCGGCAGTCCGGCCACCCTGGACAACACCCTGATCGCCGCCCACTCCTACGACGCCGACTGGCGGCCCCTCAGCACCTATGAGTTCCAGGAGATCCGCTTCCTCCATATCCTGGGCGCCTATCGGGAGACCGGCGGGGAAGAGGCTCCGCCGCCCCGGCCGGAGCGGCCCCCGTTCCCGTTCTGGAACTGGCTCCGCCCGCCGTTCTGGTTTGGGCGGCAGCCACAATAGCGGCAATTATGCGCACTCAGTTCTCGTCCGATGACGCAGACTTCGGCTTTTTCCGGGCCTTGACCCGGCCCAGCGGGTTGGCCTTGGCCGCCGAGCGCAGGTTTTCATTGTCCACGTGGGTGTAGATCTGGGTGGTGTTCAGGTTTTCATGGCCCAGCACCTCCTGGAGGGTGCGCACGTCCACGCCGTTTTGGAGCATGAGGGTGGCCGCCGTGTGCCGCAGCTTGTGGCTGGAGTAGAGGGAGGCATCCAGCCCCGCCTTTTTCAGCCGCTGCTTGACCATATAGTGGATGCCGGCGGTGGTCACCCGGGTGTGGGAGCGGCTGAGGAACAGGGCGTTGGGATCGGCGGCGGCCTGGTGGCTGCGCTCCTCCAGCCAGTCGTCCAGGGCGGCCCGGCAGGCATCGTTGAGGAAGATCATCCGCTCTTTGTTACCCTTGCCCAGCACCCGGAGCTGCTCCTCCCGGACGTCCTGTAAGTTTAATGAAACTAACTCTGAAATCCGCAACCCGCAGTTGAGAAACAGGGTCAGAATACAGTAGTCCCGGGCCTGGTTGGGCTCGTCCACCGATTCCAGAAGCTGGATGCTCTCATCCAGGCTCAGATACCGGGGCAGGGATTTTTTCAGCCGGGGGGAATCCAGATTCTGCATGGGATTTTCCCCGAGTAATTTTGCCTTGCTGGTGAGATACTTATAGAACGAGCGGATCGCCGCAATTTTCCGGGCCCGGGCGGTGGCCTCCAGGCCGTAGCGGGTGGAGGGGCTGTTGGCGTGCTTGGCCCGGTCACGGCTCAGGTAGTTCATGTAGGCGTAGACATCGCTGAGGGTGACCGAGCTGACCAGCTCCAGATCCAGATCGTCAATGGGGATCTCGTCCAGCTCGGCCGTGCGCGGCGCCTTGCCCTTGACAATCTTGATGTAGCGAAAGAAGTTGCGCAGGTCTAAGTAGTATTCATCCACGGTTTTTTGAGAGTGTCCCTGAATGGTCTCGTGGTAGACCAGAAAGTCCCGCAGCACCGGCGGGGCAGACAGCTTATAGTCATTGTGGTGCAAAACCCTCCCTCCAACTCAACAAAATTTTTATTTTGTTGAGTTGGAGGCGTACCCCCCTCTCGATTGGAGTTGGAACTGGTGAGCCTGATTGCCTGCACCAGCGCGTGTGTCTATCAACAGGACGGCGTTTGTACACTGGAACGCGCCGCATCCAGCGGCGCGCCCTGCGCCGAGTCGCCCTGCGTGAATTTTGTGCCCCGCCGGAGCGCGGCACAGCCGAATCCTACAGGAGCGCCGCCAGAGCCTCCCGGATATTGCGGACCCGGATAAGCTGCAGCCCGTCGGGCGCGTCCAGCTTGCTTCCGGTACGGGCCGGTACCAGGCACTTGGTAAAGCCCAGCCGCCGCACCTCGCTGAGCCGCTGGCCCAGGGCGTTCACCGAGCGCAGCTCTCCTGTGAGGCCCACCTCGCCGATGGCGGCCAAATCGCCAGGCACAGGCCTGTCCCGGAAGCTGGACGCCAGGGCAATGATCATGGCCAGATCCGCGGCGGGCTCGTCCAGGAACAGGCCGCCGATGACGTTGATGTAGGCATCGCAGGAGCTGACCAGCAGCCCGCCCCGCTTCTCCAGCACGGCCAGCAGCAGATTGGCCCGGTTGAAGTCGAAGCCGTTGGAGGTGCGCCGGGGCACATTGAAGCTGGTGGGCGCCAGCAGGGCCTGCACCTCCGCCAGCACGGGCCGCACCCCCTCCATCACGCAGGTGACGCAGGTGCCCGGCGTGTCCTGGGGGCGGCCGGACAGCAGCATCTCCGAGGGATTGGGCACCTCACTGAGGCCGGAATCCGCCATCTCGAACACGCCGATCTCGTTGGTGGCGCCGAAGCGGTTCTTGGCTGCCCGCAGGATGCGGTAGGAGTTCTGCTGCTCTCCCTCGAAGTAGAGCACGCAGTCCACCATGTGCTCCAGAACCTTGGGCCCGGCGATGGAGCCCTCCTTGTTGACATGGCCGATCACAAAGACGGTGATCCCATGCCCTTTCGCCAGCTGCATCAGGGCCATGGTGCAGTCCTTCACCTGGCCGATGCTGCCCGGCGCGGTGGCCAGATCACCGTTGTAGAGGGTCTGGATGGAGTCCACGATCAGGATATCGGGCTGGAGCTCGTTCACCGCCTCCAGAACATCCTCCAGGCTGGTTTCCGCCAGCAGGTACATCCCCTCGCCCCGGACGTGGAGCCGCTCGGCCCGCAGCTTGATCTGCCGCTCCGACTCCTCGCCGGACACATAGAGCACCTTGGCGAACCGACACAGGTTGTCGCAGATCTGGAGCATCAGGGTGGACTTGCCGATACCAGGCGCGCCGCCCACCAGCACCAGGGAGCCCTCTACCGCTCCCCCGCCCAGCACCCGATCCAGCTCGCTCATGCCGGTGGCGAAGCGGAGCTCCTGAGTGGTCTCTACCTCCCCCATGGGCCGAGGACGGCTTCTGCCAGTCCTCAGGCCCCCGCCGGAGGCGGACGCCGCCGCGCTCTTTTTCTTCGGCTCGGCCGGCCGCTCCACCAGGGTATTCCACGCCTTGCAGGCGGGGCACTGCCCCGCCCACTTGGCCGTCTCATTGCCGCATTCGGTGCAGTAAAACAGGGTTTTTGCTTTCATCTGGGACTGCTCTCCCCTCTTTGGTATGGTCAGGCACCCGCCGGGCTCCCCTCCCCGGCCAGCCATTGGAGCCAGGAGGCGGCCAGAGCGGAGGCCAGCTTGCTCTGGTAGCCGTCGGACTGGAGCAGCGCTTCTTCCTCCGGATTGGACAGGAAGCCGCACTCCACCAGAATCCCCGGACAGGTAATGTGGTTCATCAGATAGACGGTATCCGGAATGGGCTTGGCCTGACGGCTGTTGTCCGGATCCAGCGCCGCCCGCAGGACCTCCTGGGTGAGCACGGCAAAGGACTGGCTCTCCTCCCCCCCGCCTGCGTAGAACACCTGGGCGCCGCGGTACCGGCTGTCCGGATAGGTGTTCTGATGGACGCTGAGCAGCACGGCGTTCTCCGTGTCCTCAATCCGGGCCGCCCGGTTGTGGAGATCCGACACCTTCTTCTCCCGCAGGGTATCGGCGTCCGCGTCGTGAAGGGAGACGTCCTCACTGCGTAGCAGGAGCGGGGACTGGCCGTAGAACCCCAGGAGCTGATCCAGCTTGCACACGATGGACAGATTGATCCCGCTTTCAACCGCACCGGAGGGGGAAACCGCGCCCCCATCTTCCCCGCCGTGGCCCGCGTCCAGGACCAGGGTTCTCCCCTCGCCGCGGGCCGGAGCAAACACCGCCTCCGTCCCTCCGGGCCACAGCCAGAGGTAATAGGCCGTCCCCAGCATAAGCACGGACAGGAGAAGCCATCTGCCAATTCTTCTGAATATCATCGCTACCGCCCCCTCTCCATCACGGTATGAGGGGGCGGTTCCTATTATAACACACGGGGCGGTGTTTGGGTACCACCTGCGGAGGGGCGGCCCTCGGAAAAAAGTTTTTGCAGCCATGGGAGAGAAAAGGGCGGCATGTGCCGCCAATTTTTGCCCAGGCGCCTCCGAGTCCCGGTTTCGGGTCGGTTCGACCGGGTTCCCCCCGCCCTGCCCGGGCATAGAATGGAGACGAAGGGGGCCTGGCGGGAACCGTTCCCCCTTCCCTCTTCAATCTGCCTAAGGAGGAACTGTACTTGTATCCCGAAAATAACGTACCCACCACGCCGGGTACGCCCGGCGGCTGCGGTGATGCCTGCGGCACCCTGCCTGAATGCGCGCCGCTGGCCGTCCCCTATGTGCCTTTTCAGCAGACCGGCTCCAAGCGCTACTCCCAGCAGGACGCGCTGAACAACGGCACCCTCTTCCCCGGACTGAACCTGCCCTTCCGGGTCAAGCCTGAGGCGGTGAAGGTGCTGGGCGGCGCCCTGGCGGAGCTCCAGGCCCTGGAGTTCGTGCTGGCCGAGCTGGGCCTGTATCTGGACACCCACCAGGGTGACGCGGAGGCGTTTGCACTCTATCAGCAGTATGCCGCCATGGAGAAGGAGGCCAGAGAGAAATACGAGGCCGCAAACGGCCCCGTCACCCAGATGTCTGCCGCCGACGCCAAGAGCTGGGCGGCCTGGCTCTGCGACCCCTGGCCTTGGAACTTCCAGGAAGGAGGCACGAAATAAATGTTTATCTATGAGAAAAAGCTGCAATATCCGGTCAAAATCGCCAACTGCAACCCCAAGCTGGCCTCATTCATCATCAGCCAGTACGGCGGGCCGGACGGTGAGCTGGGTGCCTCCCTGCGCTACCTGAGCCAGCGCTACTCCATGCCCTATCCCGAGCTCAAGGGCCTGCTGACCGATATCGGTACATCGGGGTCATTCTGGGCCGTCTGCTTCAGCCGCTCCAGTACGAAGCACCAGGTCTGGGGCAGCAGGTTCAGCCGTACCTCCACCCGCTGGTCCCGGTATACCACCATGTGGTCCAGGATGGTTTTGCAGAAGATCTCGCTGTCCCCCTCCCCGTTCACCAGACCGGCCACCCGCCGCCGGATATCGTCCCGCAAGGCGGCCTTCTCGCAGGAGCTCTCCGACCGGGCCCCGGTCCGCGCCAGCCGTTCCCGGAGCTCCGCGGCCTCCCGGTCGTACCGGCCTGTCATCCGCCGCATCTCCTCCCTGGTGATGTCCCGGGAAAAGAAGGCGTCCAGAGCGGCCTCCCGCTTCCGGTTCAGCTGCTCCAGCCGCAGCTCCAGGGACTCCCGACGCTCTCCCCCGCTCTGCTCCCCTGCCCGGATGGCTTCCAGAGCGATGGCCGTCACACTGTCGATAAGACCGCCGGAATCCAGCCGCAGGGTGCGGAGCGCCTGCCGCAGCATATCCATAGCCACCTCATCCCGGAGGGCCATCCTCACGTCACAGCCAACCCGGTTCCCCTGGGGATCCACGTGGATACCGCCCTCATTGACAGCGGAGTAGCAGCTCCACCTCCTACTGAGGCTTCCGTCCTTCCGCTTCCTCTGGCGGGACACGAAGCTGGCGCCGCACTCGCCGCACTTGATTTTTCCACTGAATATGTAGCGGTTGGAATGCCCCGCTCCCAGCGCGCCATTCCGGTTTCGCTTTTTCAGCTCCTCCTGCACCACGTCCCAGAGCTCCCGGTCGATGATAGGCGGGTGGTGATCCCGGATGATCACCAGCTCCTCCTCACCGTGGTTGGCCTTTTTGGCGTGGGTGAGATAGTCCGGGGTAATTGTTTTTTTCTGTATCAGATCCCCCACATACTTCTCGTTTTTCAGAAGCTTCACGATACAGCTTCCGTTCCACCGGATGCCGCCCCGGTGGGTTCGGTAGCCCGCCTCCCGCAGCTCCCGGGCGATCACCGTGGTTCCCTTCTTCTCCACGCCGTACTTGTGAAAGATCAGGCGTACCAGCTCCGCGCCCTCTGGATTTACTGTCAGGCGTCCATCCTTTACATCATAGCCCAACAGGGAACGGCCAAACACCACCCCCTGCTCCATCCGCCTGGTCTGGCCCCACTTCACCCGGCTGGAGGTCTTGCGGCTCTCCTCCTGGGCGATGGATCCCATAATGGACAGCCGAAGCTCGGCATCCGGCTCCAGGGTGCTGATACCGTCGTTCAGGAACAGCACCCCTACACCCAGGGCCTTCAGCTCCCGGGTGTAGGCAATGGTGTCCAGGATGTTCCGGGAGAAGCGGCTTACCTCCTTGGTGAGGATGCGTTCAAACTTTCCCATGCGGGCGTCGGCGATCATCTGGTTGAACGCCGCCCGCTTTTTGGTGGAGGTGCCGGTGATCCCCTCGTCGGCATAGATCTGGTACAGCTCCCACTCCGGCTGGCGGTCGATGTACGCCCGGAAATACCGCTGTTGGCTCTCAAAGGAGTTGGCCTGGTCGTCCTTGTCGGTGGACACACGGCAGTAGGATGCCACTTTGATCACGGAGTGTCTCCTCCCCTCCCTGCACCGCCTCCGCGGCACTGCTGGCGCAGCATCTCTTCTGCGTATGGAAGCTGCACCTCGCTCAGAATACCGTCGTCCTTCAGCGCCAGCAGGACGGCCCGCTGTATGTGGAACCAGAACTCCGGATCGGTCTCCTCTTTGACGGCCCGCCCGCCTCTGATCTGCTCCAGCCTGGCCCGCTCCGCCATCCTGCCCGCCCCCTTTGTACCAAGGGTATGCATCAGACAGGGCCAGCTTTCCTGTTGGTGAACCGGACGCAGCTTCCAGCGGCGGCCCGCTCTGACGTCTCCCGCGTCAAGAAAATACCCCGCAGCCCCGTTGCTCTCTCCAGGCAGCGGAGTTGCGGGGCACTTTTACAGATAACGCCCGGTGATGCTTCTAGGATTCCTCGCCACCTGGGCGGGCGTGCCGGCGGCCACGATCTCACCGCCGGACTCCCCGCCGCCGGGACCCATGTCAACCAAGTAGTCGGCGCTGCGGATCACATCCAGGTCGTGCTCGATCACCACCACGGTGGCACCGCTGTCCAGCAGGGTCTGGAACACCCCCAGCAGCGTCCGCACGTCCAGGGGGTGCAGGCCGATGGTGGGCTCGTCAAAGACAAAGACCGTGTCCTCCTGGCCCCGGCCCATCTCGCTGGCCAGCTTCAGCCGCTGGGCCTCCCCACCGGAGAGGCTGGGGGTGGCCTCCCCCAAGGTGAGGTACCCCAGCCCCAGGTCCGCCAGGACCTGGAGCCGCTGGCGGATGGGCTTCCAGTCCCGGCAGGCCGCCAGGGCCCCCTGGATGTCCATGGCCATGATCTCGGGGAGGGTGTAGGCCGCCGCCCCGTCCTTGGCGGTGTAGGCCACCTGGTGGGCTTTCTTATCATACCGGCTGCCCCGGCAGGTGGGGCAGGGGATGTCCACATCGGGGAGGAACTGCACGTCCAGGCTGACGCTCCCGGTGCCGTCGCAGGTGGGGCAGCGGAGGCGGCCAGTGTTGTAGGAAAAGTCCCCCGCCTTGTACCCCAGGGCTTTGGCCGCCGGGGTTTTGGCAAAGACCTTCCGCAGTTCGTCGTGGACGTTGGCATAGGTGGCCACGGTGGAGCGGACGTTCAGGCCGATGGGGGTGGCGTCGATGAGTTTGGCCTGGGTGATGCCCCCGGCCTCCACCCCCTTTACATGGGCCGGCAGGGGGCTCCCCGCTGCGGCCGCTTCCAGGGCGGGGAGGAGGCTCTCCAGGATCAGGGTGGTCTTGCCGGACCCGGACACCCCTGTCACCACCGTGAGCCGCCCCTTGGGCAGGTCCACCTCCAGGGGCTTCACCGTGTGGATGGTCCCGGTGGACAGGTGGAGCCTCCCCTTGGCAAAGAGGTCCCCCGCCCCCGACGGCTGGCGGACCTGCACCCTGGCCTGCCCGGTGAGGAAGGGGCCAATCTGGGAGGCGGGATTCCGCCCCAGGTCCTCCACCGTCCCCTGGGCCACCACCTGGCCTCCATCCGCCCCGGCCCGGGGGCCCAGTTCAATGAGCCAGTCCGCCTGGGCGAGGACCTGGGTGTCGTGGTCCACCAGGAGGACAGAGTTGCCGTCGGCCACCAGGTCCTCCATCACCCGGGTCAGGCCCACCAGGTTGGCCGGGTGCAGGCCGATGGAGGGCTCGTCCAGGACGTACAGCACCCCGGTGGTGCGGTTCCGCACCGCCCGGGCCAGCTGCATCCGCTGCCGCTCCCCGGTGGAGAGGGTAGCGGCCGCCCGGTCCAGGGTCAGATAGCCCAGCCCCAGCTCCATGAGCCGCCGGGCCACCGTCTGGAAGGACTCGCAGATGCGCTCGGCCATGGGGCGCATCTCTGTGGGCAGAGAGGCGGGCACCTCCGCCACCCAGCCTACCAGCGCCTCCAGGGACAGCTTGCAGGCCTCGTCCAGGCCGATGCCCCGGAGCCGGGGCGCCCGGGCCGCCTCGGACAGGCGTGTGCCTCCGCAGTCGGGGCACACATCCTCCTTCAGGAACTTCTCCACCCGCTTCATGCCCTTCTCGTCCTTCACCTTGGACAGGGCGTTTTCCACGGTGTAAACCGCATTGTAATAGGTGAAGTCCAGCTCGGTGGCCTGGTCCAGCTTTTTGCCCCGGTAGAGGATGTGCTTCTTCTCCGCCGGGCCGTTGTAGACGATGTCCTTCTCCTCCGGCGTCAGCTCCCGGAAGGGCACGTCCGTCCGCACGCCCATGGCCCGGCACACGTCGGTCATCAGCGACCACATGAGGCTGTTCCAGGGGGCCACCGCCCCCTCGTCGATGGTCAGGGACTCGTCCGGGACCAGGGTAGACCGGTCCACCGCCCGCACCACGCCGGTGCCGCCGCAGGTGCGGCAGGCCCCCTGGCTGTTGAAGGCCAGCTCCTCGGCGCCGGGAGCATAGAAACGGGCACCGCACGCCGGGCAGGTCAGCTCCTGCCCCGCCGCCACCGCCAGAGAGGGCGGCACATAGTGCCCGTTGGGACAGCGGTGGCTGGCCAGGCGGGAGTACATCAGCCGCAGGCTGTTGAGCAGCTCCGTCCCCGTGCCGAAGGTGCTGCGGATCCCCGGTACGCCGGGCCGCTGGTGGAGGGCCAGGGCCGCCGGGACATACAGAACCTCGTCCACATCCGCCCGGGCGGCCTGGGTCATCCGCCTTCTTGTATAGGTGGACAGGGCCTCCAGATACCGCCGGGAGCCCTCGGCGTACAGCACCCCCAGCGCCAGGGAGGACTTCCCCGATCCGGACACCCCGGCGATGCCCACGATCTGGTTCAGCGGCACCTCTACGTCGATGCTTTTTAAATTGTGGACCTTGGCGCCCCGGACCTGGATCTTGTCCGGCCTGCATTCCTGCCAATGCAGTTTTTCCATCCCTTTTCACTTCCTCGCACCTGAAATCAGGCGGGGGACTGCTCCCCTGATACATATCATAGATTATATTTTATTATATCATAAAAGCCCAAGGGGAGGAATGCTTTTCCATGATTGTCCCGTTTGCAGACCTGTGCAAAATATAAAATTTAGTGTAATATATTTTGGGGATATTTGAGCGTATTTTCGAAGATTTTTGCAAGTTTATTTTTTTTTAGATTTATATATCTAAAATAATTTTTTCTTATATATTTGATGTTAAACATAAAATATATTTCAGCATATTGATAAACCTGTCGCATGGCGCAGGTGGGGACTGGCTGGCCAGGAAACTCCCGGCATCTCCTTGGTCCACCCTACCAGATGATCCAGAACATCTGGTGAAACAGCCTGTTCCAGCAGACCGGAGTGAATTTGAATTGCGGACGCATGGTCCGACCATTCCACAGGCAGGCCGGACCGTTCTTCCACCTTCTTAAGCTGGTGCCGATGCTGCCGGTAGAAATCTGCAGCCCTCCAGCATGCCGCACCATGCCGTGGGAGGCGCGGTGTTGGTGGGGGCAACGGAGTAGACCCACTCCAGGAAGTCAGAGTCGTCGGACACGCCCCAGCGCAGGGTCACGTTGCCGAACTTGGTCAGGCCCGCCAGCTTGCGGGGGGTGTTGCGCAGATCGTCGCCCTCCCAGTAGGTGGAGTCGTACATACTTTTTCAGGCAGGAAAGAGCATCATCTGCCCTGTGCCCTGAAGCACCGTCCCGGACAGGGTTCCCCGCTGCGGACCAGCCTCGCCTGTCAGCGCATTTTCTGAGATAGTGGGTGCATTCATCGAACAGCCCCCAATATCAATACGAAAATTTTTCTTCCAACATATTTACCTCCGAAATTGTAAATTTTGTACAATAATATTTCGCTGTAATTATGTTTTTTTACCATATTGACGTGAGTATGATTGCATACTATTATAAAGTAGTCAGGTTCCATATTTTTGATAATCAGGAGGAGCCCTCCCATGCAGTAAGAAGCGTGCTGTCACAGACAACAGAGAGGAACAAAAAACAAATTCAATGAAGGAGGCCTCAACCATGACACTGAGGGCGAAGCGCCTTGCCAGGCTCTGCTCCCTTCTCCTCGCACTGAGCATGCTGTTCTCCCTGGGCACCGTTACCTCTGCCGTGGGCGCGGAGGATACATCTCCGACGCTGTCGGTATCTGATTCCACCCTGACCCTGGTGGATCAAGATCAGGACTTTACCGCAACGCTGACCGTGGATGCCTCCGTGCTGAACGGCGCAGAACCGGCGGATTGGGCCGCCGACCTGACCTGGTATCTCACCCGGGACGAGGGCTTCCAGGATCCTGATATCTACCCCTATTACTACCCCGGCGACCTGCTGAACAACTGGCAGGTCTGGAACAACGGTGCCGGCGGCACCGACCTGTTCACGCTGGGCGAAGTCACAGCCGCCCAGTCCGGCAATACGGTCACCGTCACCCTACCCTTTACCGCCGCATCCTTTACGGGGATCAACGACGAGTCCTCCCGCAATCGCAACGCCTGGCCCAGCTTTATCGGCCCCTATACCCTGTCGGTGCGGGACGGCGACACGGTGATCGCTGAGACGGACATGATTGTCAACGCCTACGACAGCTATACCCGCTATGATGACGTGGACGAGGCCATTCAGGAGATTATCGATGATGCCCTGCCCGGCCGGTACATCACCGTCACCACCTTCGGCCAGAGCGAGGGCGGCCGGGATCAGTACTATGTGACCCTCTCCGACAGCAAGGAGTCCGTGGACGCCTTCCAGGAGATGAACGCCATCGCCGAGACCGACCCCGCCTCCCTCCAGGCCGAGCTGGAGGCCGGCACCATGGGCGACTACCGGGTGCCCTTCTTCCTGAACAACGTGCACCCCGATGAGGATCCCGGCGTGGACGCCCAGCTCAACGTGCTGCGGGCCCTGGCCACCCAGGAGACCATCACCTACAACACCCTCACCGGCTTCCTGGACGAGAGCGTGGACATCTCCACCATGTTCGCCCCCGACGTGATTGATCTGGGCATCACCGGACTGGGCTCCCAGAAGTTCACCGCCGATGCCGAGGGCAACATCCAGAACAACACCGGCGTCAACGACGCCAGCGAGCTCTACACCATCAGCGAGGACATCACGCTGAACGTGGACGACATCCTGGACGACATCATCTTTGTCATCTGCCCCAACGAGAACCCCGACGGGCGGACCTACAACGCCCGCCGCAACGACAACGGCTTCGATCTGAACCGGGACGCCTCCAACCAGACCCAGAGCGAGACCACCAACCTGGTTCAGGTGATCAACGACTGGAACCCGGTGGTGTTCGCCGAGCTCCACGGCTATATGACTGAGTTCCTGGTGGAGCCCTGCACCCCGCCCCATGAGCCCAACCTGGAGTACGACCTGCTGGTGAAGAACTTCGCCCTGGGCGCCGAGGCCTTCGGCACCGCGGCCCTGGGCACCATGTCCGCCACCAGGGAGGAGCATCCTGATACCCTCTACTGGTCCTACTACACCCCCCTGCGGGACGACTATGACCCCTCCACCATGCACTGGTCCGCCTGGGATGACCTGTGCACCAACTACGGCCCCAGCTACGCCATGCTCAACTGCGGCTCCCTGGGCTACACCATTGAGACCCCATACAACAACGAGGCCTCCACCGACCTGTTCGAGTACGGCATCTACGGCCTGATCGACTACGTCATGGAGAACAAGGACGACATCTACAACAACCAGCTGGAGTTCTTCCGCCGCGGCATCGAGAACGAAGACCACCGCGACGACATGGAGAAGTGGTATGTGGACGTCAACAACAACCAGCTGGACTCCGATACCTGGCGCGTCCCCTACGCGGGCAACGACAACTACTTCCCCGAGTACTACGTGATCCCCGTGGACTCCGCCTCTCAGCGCGACATCGCCGACGCCTATGAGATGGGCGAGTTCCTGCTGCACAACGGCGTGAAGCTGTCCGTCCTGGACGAGGACACCGCCGTGGGCGGCGTCACCTACGCCGCCGGCTCCCTGGTGGTGGATATGCACCAGGCCAAGCGCAACTACGCCAACGCCGTGCTGTGGGAGGGCGCCGACGCCTCCGCCTCCGGCTTCCCCGACCTGTACTCCGAGTCCGTGTCCAACTTCCCGGCCATGCGCGGCTTCGACTGCGTCGCCGTGGACCAGATCGGCGCCTTTGACGGCGTGCTCACCGAGGTGACCAGCGTCTCCGGCGCCTCCCAGCTGTCCGGTACCGCCGGCGACATCGTGATCCTCTCCAACAACGGCAACGAGGCCGTCCGGGCCGTCAACGCCCTGCTGGACGCCGGCAACACCGTCGGCATGGTCACCGGCGGCGACTACAAGGGCGACTTCGTCCTCTCCCTGGAGAGCTGGCAGTCCGTGGCGGACGACTTCGTCCTCTCCGCCGTCCGGGTGAGCGAGATGCCCGCCGCCAGCGCCATCCAGAAGCCCACCATCTTCCTGGCCGGCCGCTATGACGAGTTCTCCGGCTCCATCGTCACCGAGGGCTACTTCGCCCAGTTCTTCAGCAAGGGCTATGGCTTCAAGGAGTACCGCAACGTCTACAACAACGGCACCTCCAACTACGATGTGGAGTCCTATGCCGAGCAGCTGGGCTTCACCATCACCGACGACCCCGCCAAGGCCGACATCATCGTGGGCAACGTGGCCCTGGACCAGGGTGAGACCGGCGCGGCCGCCGTGGCCGCCGTCAAGGCCGGCACCCCCTACATCGCCACCGGCTCCGACCCGCTGGGCTACATCACCGAGAACCTGGTCACCGACCTGGCCTACACCACCCTGGGCATGGAGGCGCTCCACACCGTCTCCTACCCCGCCGACAGCCTGACCACCGCCAGCTACGCCGCCGACGAGGATTATGTGATGTACACCTACAGCTGCGGCGTCCTCACCTCCGTCCCCGCCGACGCCACCGTGCTGATTCAGGCCATCGACGAGGACAGCTTCATCGCCGGCTGCTGCCTCAACGAGGACGGCACCCCCATCGACGGCTTCGTGGAGGCCATCGCCCTGGAGCGGAACGGCATGGATCTCACCATCTTCGCCAACTCCGTCAACAACCGCGCCCACCAGCAGGACGACTACCGCTATGTGACCAATACCATCTATGCCAAGATGCTCTCCGACCAGCCGCTGGATCTGGACGCCGTCTCTGTCAGCTTTACCGACGTCCCTGACAGCCACTGGGCCGCCGACGGCATCGCCTATGCGGTGGACAACGGCCTGATGACCGGCACCTCCTCCACCGCCTTCTCCCCCGCCGCCTCCACCACCCGCGGCATGCTGATGACCGTGCTGGCCCGCCAGGCCGGCGTGGACACCAGCACCGGCAGCACCTGGTATGAGGCCGGGATGAAGTGGGCCGTGGATGAGGGCATCTCCGACGGCTCCAACCCCAACGGCTCCATCACCCGGCAGGAGCTGGCCGTCATGCTCTACCGCAGCGCCGGCGCACAGCCCGGCACCGCGGATCTGAGCGGCTATGCCGACGGTGACTCCGTGGCCTCCTGGGCCGCCGACGCCGTGCGCTGGGCCGTGGATGAGGGCATCCTCTCCGGCAAGAGCGGAAACCGGCTGGATCCCGCCGGCACCGCCTCCCGGGCCGAGGTGGCCGTCATGCTCCAGCGCGCCTTTGCCTGAGTTCTGGAACCAGTTTCCACTTTCCCCTTTCCACCCCAGCACAAGGAACCCGGCTGCGCATTATGCGCAGCCGGGTTCCTCTGATGTTACAGGATTTGTCTGACGGCTGCTCCAAATTCGGCGGAGAGCACCTCAGCAATTAGATAGTGCGACCGAAAATTTTGTTCGTTTTTATAAAAATTTTTCTGCCTTCAACAGATTGCCGTATTTTGTTCCAGCTTCCCTAAAAAAATTCAATAAAGAAAGATTTTCTGCGCATTTTGATGCCGCGCAAAGCTGAGTTCCGGGATTTTTTGCGTTGCATGGAGCGCGTGAGTTTGTTATAATATTCACAATGTGCCGCCGGGAGCGCGCATCCTCTGCGGCCTGGGTCTTTCAGAGGCTCCGGCCCGGAGATTCCGCGTCCGACCGCACCCCCCACACTGAACTGGAGGAATGTACCATGCCCATGAAACGACTCCCCGCGATCGCCCTGTCCTTGGCGCTGAGCCTCGGGCTTTTGGCCGGCTGCGGCACCACCGCCGTGGTGGCCGTCCCGGCCCCCACCCCCTCGGTGGTCCCCACCGAGGCGCCCGCAGCCACCCCCGCTCCCGCCGATCCCTCGTCCGGCGAGGCCGTAAAGACCGGCCTGTCCCTCATCACCTCGGTGGGTAGCAGTACCAGCGCCTCCGCCGAGGGCGACGGCCTGGCCCAGGCCGACATCACCCTGGTGGCCGTCACCGTGGGCGAGGACGGCGTGATTGACGACTGCGTGATCGACGCCATTCAGTCCAAGGTGAACTTTGACGCCGCCGGCCAGCTCATCACCGATCTCTCCACCCCGGTGACCTCCAAGAACGAGCGCGGGGACGACTACGGCATGCGGAAAGCCAGCTCCATCGGAAAAGAGTGGAATGAGCAGGCCCAGGCCATCGCCGACTATGTGGTGGGCAAGACCATTGACCAGGTGACCGGCATCGCCGTCACCGAGGACGGCAAGGCTGGCGACGCCGACCTGGCCTCCTCCGTCACCATGTCCATCGGCGGCTATCTGGATGGGATCCAGCAGGCCGTGGCCAACGCCCAACACTTGGGCGCCAGCAAGGGAGACACGCTGGTGCTCACCTCCACCACCAGCCTGACCGACAGCAAAAGCGCCTCCGCCGAGGAGGACGGCCTGGCCCAGGCCTATGCCACCGTGGGCGCCATTACCATGAATGGGGACACCATCACCAGCATGGTCATTGACGCGGTGCAGGCCAGCGTGAACTTTGACACCGCCGGCCAGATCACCACCGATCTCACCGCCGCCCAGCCCTCCAAGAACCAGCTGGGGGACGGCTACGGCATGCGGGACTTCAGCTCCATCGGCAAGGAGTGGTATGAGCAGGCAGCCGGCTTTGCCGCCTATGTCACCGGCAAGACCCCGGCGGAGGTCAGCGGCATCGCCGTCACCGAGGACGGCAAGGCCGCCGACGCGGATCTGGCCGCCTCCGTCACCATCTCCATCGGGGCCTTCCAGACCCTGGTGGCCAAGGCGGCATAAGACATGCGGCGTCTCCCCTTTCTTCTGCTGACCCTTCTCCTGCTGGCGGGCTGTGCCGGCACACCGGCAGCCGCCCCCTCCCCCGGCCTCACCCGGTATGAGGCCACCTTTCTCACCCTGTTCGACACGGTGACCACCATCAAGGGCTACGCCGCGGACGAGGCCGGGTTCCAGGCCATGGCCCAGGAGATCCACGACGGCCTGCTGGAGTACCACCAGCTCTATGACATCTACAACGAGTACCCCGGCGTGGTCAACCTGAAAACGGTCAACGACGCCGCCGGCGGGCCGCCGGTGAAGGTGGAGCAGCCCATCCTGGATCTGCTGCTCTTCTGCCGGGAGGTCTATACAGAGACGGAGGGCAGGGTCAACGCCGCCATGGGCAGCGTCCTCTCCCTGTGGCATGAGGCCCGGGAGGCGGGCATCAACGACCCGGAGCATGCCGCCCTCCCCGACCGGGCCGCCCTGGAGGAGGCCGCCCTCCACACGGATTTCTCCTCCGTGGTCATCGACGAGGCAGCCTCCACCGTCCAGATCACCGACCCGGAAACCCGGCTGGATGTGGGCGCCATCGCCAAGGGCTACGCCGTGGAGCAGGTCTGCCGGCAGGCCCCCGCCGGTCTGCTGGTCAGCGTGGGCGGCAACATCCGGGCCACCGGCCCCAAGGCGGACGGCCAGCCCTGGGTGGTGGGCATCCAGTCCCCTGACAGAGATGGAGAGGAATTCCTGCACACACTGGAGCTCAGCCAGGGCTCGGTGGTGACCAGCGGGGACTACCAGCGATACTACACGGTGGACGGCGTGCGCTACCACCACATCATTGACCCCGCCACCCTGTCCCCCGCCGCCTACTGGCGCTCGGTGACCATCGTCTGCGCCGACTCCGGCCTGGCCGACGCCCTCTCCACCGCCCTGTTCACCCTCCCCCAGGCGGAGGGACAGGCCCTTCTGGACCGCTGGGACGCCCAGGCCATGTGGGTGGATGCCTCCGGCCAGCAGTTCTACAGTCCCGGCTTTTCCGACTTGATTCGCACTTAGTTCTCCCCCATCGGGAGAATTTGATCCTGACAAAGAGGTGAATCCATGAGACATCTGTTCTGGGGCGGCGTCCATCCGGACGGCCGCAAGGAGCTCTCCCGGGGTGCCCCCCTGTCCCCCGCTCCACTGCCCGCCCAAGTTGTAATCCCCATGCTCCAGCATATCGGCAAGCCCTGCACCCCCCTGGTAAAGCCCGGCGACACCGTGCGCCTGGGCCAGAAGATCGGCGACGCCGAGGGCCTGAGCGCCACGGTGCACGCCTCGGTCTCCGGCCGGGTTCTGGCGGTGGAGCCCCGCCCCCATCCCTCCGGACGGCCGGTGCTGTCGGCGGTGCTGGAGAACGACGGCCTGGATACCCCCGACCGCACCCTGGTGCCCCACGAGACCCTGGAAGGCCTCTCGCCGGACGATCTGCTCACCATCATCCGGGAGGCCGGCATCGTGGGCATGGGCGGCGCCACCTTCCCCACCGACATCAAGGCGGTCAGCGCCGCCGGACGGGTGGACACCGTCCTCATCAACGCCTGCGAGTGCGAGCCCTATATCACCGCGGACGACGCCCTGCTGTGCAGTGCTCCCGAGCGGGTGCTGCGGGGCGCCTCGGTGCTCCGGGCCATCCTCCAGCCCGACCGGGTGGTGCTGGCCGTAGAGGACAACAAGACCCAGGCCATCGACTCTGTCCGCCGTTGCCTGGAGCAGTATCCGGGCATAGAGCTGGCGGTGCTGCCCACCCGCTACCCCCAGGGGGCGGAGAAGCAGCTGGTGCAGGCCGTCACCGGCCGGCAGGTTCCCCCCGGCAAGCTGCCCATCTCCGTGGGCTGCGGCGTGTTCAACGCCGGCACGGTGGCCGCCATCTGCCGGGCAGTCTTTTACGGGGAACCCATCACCCGCCGGGTGGTCACCGTCACCGGCGAGGGGGTGCGGGAGCCCAAAAACCTCATTGTCCGCATCGGCACCTCCTATCAGGATGTGCTCGCCGCAGCCGGAGGGCTGACGGAGGACGCCTGTAAGGTGATCGCCGGCGGTCCCATGATGGGCGCCGCCCAGGGAGATCTCTCCGTCCCCGTGCTCAAGGGCACCAACGCCGTGCTCTGCCTCACCCGGGATGCCGCCACCCCTGTCCGGCCGGTGTGCATCCGCTGCGGCAAGTGCGTGGAGGCCTGCCCCATGCACCTCCAGCCCTTGTACCTCTATCGCTACGAGGCGGCGGGCAGTCTGGACGCCCTAGAGGCGCTCCACGTCTCCGACTGCATCGAATGCGGCTGTTGCTCCTACGTCTGCCCGGGCCAGCTCCCCCTGGTGGAGCGGTTCCGCGCGGCCAAACAGACCTTAAAGGAGGGAAATGCCTCTTGAAGCTGATCACTTCCTCTTCCCCCCACATCCGCAGCGGGGAGACCACCCGCCGCGTCATGGGCACCGTGCTGCTGGCCCTTCTCCCCACCCTGCTGGCGGGCGTCTGGTTCTTCGGCCCCCGGGCTCTGCTGCTGGTGCTGGTGACCGTGGCCGCCTGTGTAGCCTCTGAATGGGTCTTTCTGGCGGTCACCAGAGGGCCCGGCTCTGTACTGGATGGCTCCGCCGCCGTCACCGGCCTGCTGCTGGCCCTGACCCTGCCTGCTACCACCCCCTACTGGATGGCCGCGGTGGGCGGCGTCTTCGCCGTTGTGGTGGTCAAGGGCCTGGGCGGCGGCCTGGGCCAGAACATCTTCAATCCCGCCCTGGCCGCCCGTGCCCTGCTCCTGCTGCTGTGGCCCGCCAGCCTGACCCGCTACGCCCCCGCCGGCGTGGAGCTGCCCCTGTTCTCCTCGACGGCGGACGTGGTGACCGCCGCCACCCCCCTGCACAGCATGGTGATGCCCGCCCTGCCGGAGGCATCTCTGGCCGATATGTTCCTGGGCAATATCGGCGGCTGTATCGGCGAGGTGTCCACCCTGGCCCTGCTGGTGGGCGGCGCCATCCTGATCTGGCGCAAGGTCATCTCCTGGCGCATCCCGGCCGCCTATCTGGGCACGGTGACCTTCCTGGCCCTGGTGTTCCCCCGGGGACAGGAGCCTTTGAGCTGGATGCTCTACAGCCTGATGGGCGGCGGCGTGATGCTGGGGGCCATCTTTATGGCCACCGACTACGCCACCTCCCCCGTCCTGCCCAGGGCCCAGCTGATCTACGGCATCGGCTGCGGCGTACTGACCATGCTCCTGCGCTATAACAGCCTCTATCCGGAGGGGGTCACCTACGCCATTCTGCTGATGAACGCCTGCGCCTGGGCGCTGGACAAGCTCCTGCCGCCGGTGCGCTTTGGGGTTCGGAAAGGAGGGGAGGCCGGATGAGACAGAAAGCCCTTGTGCGGGCCGCTGCCGTGATTGCGGCCGCCTTTTTGATCCTGCTGGCCCTCTCCGCCGCGCTGGCCACTGTGGAGGCGGAAAACGCCGCCGCGGAGCAGGAGGCCATCTTCCAGACCCTGCTGCCCGGGGGCGGGCCCTATGTGGAGGAGCCCTATTCCGGCGAGGACGCCAACATCTCCACCGTCTACCGGGGCACCACGGGCTACATCGTGGAGACCGTCACCGCCGGCTACGCCGGGGACATCACCATGCTGGTGGCCGTGGATTTTCAGGGCACCGTGGTGGGCGCCGTGGTGCGGGATATGGAGGAGACCTTCGGCCTGGGCATGGAGGCCCTCTCCGACGCGGAATTTCTGTCCCAGCTGGTGTGGAGCCAGGGTGATCTGGCCGTGGGGGAAAATTTTGACGCCATCACCGGCGCCACCGTCACATCCCGGGCGGTGGCCAACGCGGTCAACTCCGCCTCCGCCTTTGTCACCGGGGCGGACGTGAGCTCCGGCGCCACAGAGTGGGGAGGTTGAGTCCATGCAGAAAAACTACACGCTGAATATCCTTCTGGCCGCGGTGGTGGGGCTGGCCAGCCTGGCCGCCCTGCTGTGCCGGGTGTTTCTCCCCGCCGCCATCCTGCCCGTGGTGAGCCTGCCCGCCGTGGCCGCCCTGGTGCTGATCGCCCTGGTGCTGGAGTGCTACCTAACGAAGCGCATTCCCCAGCGCGACTGGGGCGTGACCGGGCTTTTGGGTGCGCTGACCTTCGGCCTGCTCCCCTTCGGGGCCGGGCTTACCGCCGGCGGCGAGGCGGTGCGGCTGGCCGTGGTGGGCGGTGCCGTCTTTCTGGTGCTGACCTTCCTGTTCACCACGCTGCGGGAGCGGCTGGTCTCCGGCCGCGCCGGGCGGCTGGCTCCCCTGGTCACCGGCGGCGTCCTGTTCCTGGCCTGCCAGTGCTTTATCGGCATGGTGCTGTAAGCCGCAGATGATTTTTGTGAACTCCAAACCAGCAGAGGCCGGGCAAGCTGCCCGGCCTCTGCTTTTTCTCCGCCGGATGCCATTTTGACCCCGATGTAGGTACCGAGGAACTGGGCCACCTAGAGATGATCGGCGCCATCGTCCACCAGCTGACCCGCAACCTGAACGACGAACAGGTGCGGGAGGGCGGCTTCGCCCCCTATTTTGTAGACCATACCACCGGCGTTTACCCAACCGCCGCCTCCGGCTTCCCCTGGAACGCCGCCTCCATGGCGGTGAAGGGCGACGTGATCTGCGACCTGTCCGAGGATATGGCCGCCGAACAGAAGGCCCGGGTTACCTACGACAACATCCTGCGCATGTCCGACGACCCCGACGTCAATAACGTCATCCGCTTCCTGCGGGAGCGGGAGATCGTCCACTTCCAGCGCTTCGGCGAAGCGGTGCGCCTGGCCAAGGAGAAGATGGATCAGAAAAACGTCTACTTTACCAACCCGGCCTTTGACAAATAACAGGAACCGCGCCCCGTGCCGGACGGCACGGGGCGCAGTTCCTGTTTCCGGCGGAATTGCTTCGGGATTCCAAGCAATCCCGGGCTTGCGTTTTGCCGCGCTTGGCGCTATGATAAAAGAAGTAAATACAGTATTGGCCGGACTTGCAGAGAAACCACAGAGTAAACGGAGTGGACGCATATGGCGGGTGTACAGCTGGAGCATGTGGTGCGGGAATATATCATGGGCAAGACCACCATCCGGGCGGTGGACGATATCAGCTTCACCATTCCGGAGGGCAAATACACCATCATCCTGGGTGCCAGCGGAGCCGGCAAGTCCACGGTGCTCAACATCCTGGGCGGCATGGACTCCCCCACCTCCGGCCTGGTGCGGGTCAACGACAAGGAGATCTCCAAATTCAACAAGCGGCAGCTCACCGACTACCGCCGGGAGAGCATCGGCTTCGTGTTCCAGTTCTACAATCTGATGCCCAACCTGACGGTGCTGGAGAATGTGGAGCTGGCCAGCCAGATCTGCAAAAACCCTCTGGACGCCAGAGAGGTCTTGAATATGGTGGGGCTGGGCGACCGGCTGAACAACTTCCCCGCCCAGTGCTCCGGCGGCGAGCAGCAGCGGGGCGCCATCGCCCGGGCCCTGGCCAAGAACCCGGACGTGCTCCTGTGCGACGAGCCCACCGGCGCCCTGGACTACCAGACCGGCAAGGCCATCCTGGCCCTGCTGTACGATCTGTGCCGGCAGAGCAGAAAAACCGTGATTGTGGTCACCCACAACGGGGCGCTGGCCCCCACGGCGGACATTCTGATCCGCATGAAAAACGGTAAGATCGAGTCCTTCACGGAGAATCCCCACCCGGTGCCGGTGCAGGAACTGGAGTGGTAGCATGATCTGGAAAAACTTTGTGCGGGATCTGCGGCGCACCGCCTCCCGCCTGATCTCGGTGAGCATCATCACCCTGATCGCCGTCATGGTCTATACCGCCTTGAGTGGTATTCTCTTTAACCTGGATCGCATCTCTGAACAATACCTGGAGGGTCAGAACACGGCGGATTACTGGCTGACCGGAACCAGCCTGGACGCCGGTGACTGCCGCACCCTGGCGGAGCTGCCCGGCGTCACCGGGGTGCAGCCCCGCATCGTGCTGGACGCGGAGGAGCGGTACGACAGCGACGTCACCCTCCAGCTCTACGCCGTTCCGGAGGACTACGCCATCAACACCCCCTATGTGGTGGCGGGCACCCTGCCGGACAGCGGACGGGAGATCGCGGTCAGCGACCAGCTGGCCGCGGCCCGGGGCCTCCAGGTGGGGGACTGGTACGAGCTCACCGTCACCGGAACCGGGCGGCAGCTGCGGCTGTATATCTGCGGGCTGATCAAGGATCCCGAGTGCATGTACCTGGTCAACGCCACCAATCCGGCTCCGGATCTCTCCCGCTACGCCTTCGCCTACGGCACAGAGGAGCTCCTCTCCGATTTTATGGGGGCCAACCGGTACAACCAGATCTGCGTCACCACCGACGGCAGCGTCTCCAGCGCCCAATTCCGGACGGCCGTGGATGATGCCCTGGGAGACCGGGTGATCAATGTGCTGGCCCTGGAGGACAACACCGTTGCCTCCTACCTGATGGAGATGCGGGACAACCTGGCTCCCATCCTGAGCATTTTCCCGGTGCTCTTCTTCCTGTGTGCGGTGCTGATGATGGTGAGCACCATGAACCGCCTGATCGAGAACGCCCGCCCGGACATCGGCACCTTCAAGGCCCTGGGCTACGCTGACAGCACCATCCTGTTCTACTACCTGCTCCACGCCATCCTGGTGGTGGCGGTGGGCTTCCCCATCGGCGCCTGGTCGGGCCGGTATGTGTGCGCCCTCATTGTCAATACCGTGGCCATGGGGTGCGACCTGCCCCCCTACACGGTGGTGCACGACTATGCCGCCTGGGGACAGGCCCTGGGCCTCACCGCCTTGTGCTGCATCGGCAGCGCCTGGCTGGTGGCCCGCTCGCTGCTGAAGGAGACTCCCGCCCAGTGCATGCGCCCCAAGCCCCCCAAGAGCACCAAGGCCGTCCTGCTGGAGCGGTTTCCTCTCCTGTGGCGCCGCCTGGGCTTCAACCAGAAGTACATCATCCGCAACACCTTCCGCAACAAGGTGCGCATGTTTACCTGCATCTTCGGCATCGCCTTCTGCATGGCCCTGGTCTTTCTGGCCTTTGCCCTGCGGGACTCCATCGACCACTACTCCGCCGCCCTGTCTGAGGGGCAGAACCGCTACGACCTCATGGTGGATTTCAGCACCTCCGTAACCGAGGGGCAGTACCGACGGATCACCCAGGACGTGGGGGTCACCGGGGCGGAGCTGGAGATGACTACCGCCGGGTGGCTCTACACCGACAGCCGGCAGGCCACCGCCACCATCACCGTGGCGGAGGATCAGCTCTCCCTCAAGCGGTATGACCCCTATGCCGAGGGTGTCCTGAGCCTGCCGGCGGACGGGGTGGTGCTGGAGGAGAGCCTGGCGGAGGAGCTGGGCGTGGAGGCCGGCGGCACGGTGACGCTCCGCTTTACCGGCAGCAGCGCCTACTACCCGGTGAAGGTGGCGGAGCTCAACCGGAGCGTCAGCGGAGTCTACATCAGCCGCAGCCTGTGGCGGAGCCTGGGCCTGGCCTACACCCCGACGGCGGCCTATGTGACAGCGGAGGATCCCGACGCCCTGGCAGCCCGGCTGGCGGACTATGACTTTGTGGATGCCTGGCAGACCCGGGAGGTAGCCACCCAGGCGGCGGTGGATCAGATGAACAGCATGTCCATGGTGGTCTACATCCTGATCCTGTTCGGCGGCGGCCTGGCCTGCATCGTCATCTACAACCTTGGCATCATGAGCTTCTTTGAGCAGATCCGCAGCCTGGCCACCCTGATGGTGCTGGGCTTTCACGATAAGGAGATCAAAACGCTCCAGCTCAGCGAGAACATCATCTTCGCCGTCTGCGGGATTATCCTGGGCATCCCTCTGGGTGTCGCCCTCAACCGGATGATCCTTCAGGCCATCACCACCATGGATCTGGTGGAGGCCACGCGGCCCGTCTCCCTGCTGCTTTCCGGCGCAATAACCCTTCTGTTCGCGCTGGCGGTGAATGTGGTGATCGGGCGGAAGATGCGGGATATTGATATGCTGGGCGCTCTCAAGAGCGTGGAATAACCTGGAGGTGTCAGAGATGAAGGTACGCAGATGGGGGGCGGCGGCCCTGGCCGGGCTGACCGCTCTGCTGGCAGGCTGCTCCGGCGGGCAGGACTCCTACAACACCGTGGCGCCGGAGACCGACGCGGTGGTGGAGCGCACGGTGGAAGCCACCGGCACGGTAGGCTATCATGAGGAGTACTCCGTCATCCCGACGGTCAGCGGGAAAATCCTCTCCTGCTCCGTGGAGGAGGGGGATACGGTGACGGCGGGACAGGTGCTCTATGTCATCGACTCCGGTGAGCTGGAGGATCAGATCACCCAGGCGCAGCTCTCCCTGTCCAGCGCCCAGGCGTCCTACAGCCAGGCGGCGGCCGCCTGTGATGATCTGACCGTGACAGCCTACGCCTCCGGGACTGTCACCGAGGTCTATGTCCACGTGGGCGACTACGTGAATACCGGCACCGCCATCGCCGCCCTGGTAGACAGCGGGAGCCTGACCCTGACGGTGCCCTTTGCGGCGGACGACGCGGCGGCTTTTGCCGCGGGCAGCACCGCGGTGATCAGCTTTCCCGGCAAGGCCGGAACCGTCAGCGGCACGGTGACCCGGGTATACGACACGCCCACCACCCTGTCCGGCGGCCGGCAGGGGGTGTATGTGGAGCTCTCCTTTGCCAACCCGGGCGCAGTGAGCAGCGGAGACACCGCCATGGCGTCAGTGGGCGGGGCGGCCTGCATGGAGTCGGGCACTGTGGCAAACGCCACGGAGCAGTCCATCTACGCCACCCAGTCCGGCCAGGTGGCCTCCCTCCCCATCCAGGCGGGCACCGCCGTCACCGCCGGCCAGACGGTAATGACCATTGAAAACGCCAGCCTGACCAACGCGGTGACCAACGCCGCCCTGTCGGTGGAGTCGGCCCGGGTCAGCCTGACCCAGCTGGAGGACAGCCTGTCCGACTACACGGTGACGGCGCCGGTGGACGGCACCGTGCTGACGCGCACCTTCAAGACCGGCGACTTCGCCTCCGCCGCCACTCCCCTGGCCACCCTGGCCCAGCCGGAGGATCTGTGCGTCCACACGGACATCGACGAGCTGTACATCAACGAGGTGGGCGTGGGCCAGTCGGCCCGGGTCACCTTCACCACCGACCAGGGCGAGGAGCTGGTCTATGACGGCACCGTGAGCCGGAAGGACGAGACCGGCATCACCTCCGGCGGTGTGACGGAGTACACTGTGGAGATCAGCCTGACGGACACCCAGGCCCTCCAGAGCGGCATGAACGTCACCGTGGAGATCTTCACGGGCCGCAGCGAGGGCTGCATGGCGGTTCCCTCCTCTGCGGTGAGCGGCGGCACCGTCCAGGTGCTGCGGGACGGCCAGCCGGTGACCGTGGAGGTGGAGACAGGCCTCACCGGCGGCAGGTACACCGAGATCCTCTCCGGGCTCTCCCCCGACGACCAAGTGATTCTCCCGTCCTGATAAACATTCCTGAGAAGGAGGCTTCCCATGCACCCCATCCTGCTGAAATCTGTCAATCTGTTTGATCCGGAGCCAAAGGGCGTCTGTGATCTGTTCCTGTGCGGCGGCATCGTGGCCGCCGTGGGAAAGAACCTGTCTCCCGCCCTGCCCGATGTGGAGGTGGTGGACGGCAGCGGGCTTACCGCCCTGCCCGGTCTGGTGGATCAGCACGTCCACTTCACCGGCGGCGGCGGAGAGTGCGGCTTCCGCAGCCGGGTTCCCGAGCTCTCCCTCACCGACTTCACCACTGCCGGAGTCACCACGGCGGTGGGGCTGCTGGGCACCGACAGCGCCACCCGCAGCCCGAAGAGCCTGCTGGCCAAGACCAAGGCCCTGAATGAAGAGGGTATCACCGCCTACTGCCTCACCGGCGCCTATGACGTGCCGTCTCCCACGGTTACCGGCTCTCTCAAGGACGACGTGGCCTTTATTTCGGAGATCCTGGGGGTCAAGGTGGCCCTGTCCGACCACAGAAGCGGCCATCCCTCCCTGGAGCAGCTCATTCACATGGCCAGCCAGGTACGCCTGGGGGCCCTCACCGCCGGGAAGCCCGGGGTGGTACATATCCATATGGGGGCCGGAAAGCGGGGCTTGGGGCTGGTCTACGACCTGCTGGAGGCCACGGATCTGCCCATCTGGCACTTCCGCCCCACCCACATGGGCCGCTGGCAGGAGGAGGCCGTCAAATTCGCCCGAAAGGGCGGCATGGTGGACTTCACCGCCGGTGAGGAGCCGGAGAAGTGTGCCCTGCCCGTACTGCGCACCCTGGAGGAGGTCCCGCCGGAGCGGATTACCATCAGCTCCGACGCGGGGGGCAGCCTGCCCCGCTGGTCGGAGGACCGCCGTACCATGGTGGGCATGGGCGTGGGGAGCATGAGCACCCTCCTCCCTGTCCTCCGCTGCCTGGTGACGGAGCACCACGTCCCCCTGGAGACCGCCGTCTGTCTGGTCACCCGCAATGTGGCCGACGGGCTGTACCTCTCCCGCAAGGGCCGCCTCACCGTGGGGGCGGACGGGGATGTGCTGCTGCTGGATCGGGATTGGAACGTCCATACCGTCCTGGCCCGGGGCGTTCCCATGGTGGCGGACGGCGTCCCTGTCAAGCTGCCCTATCTCTCATAACAGCTCCAGATGCCAAGCAGCCCGCCGGGTTTCCCCGGCGGGCTGCGGTGTTCTATTGCGTCTGGGCCAGCTCCTGCTGCCGGATGCGTGCCATCTCATGGCGAACCAGGAGCACCGAGGTGAGGAAGGCGGCCCCGTCGGCGATAGGGCCGGCGAACAGGATGCCGTCAATGGGCACCGGGAACACCAGCGGCAGGAGGAGCAGCAGCGGAACCAGGAAAATCACCTGCCGGGTCAGGGAGAGCACCGCGCCCCGGATCGGCTTGCCGATGGCGGAGAAAAAGCTGGAGGAAAACATCTGCACCCCGTTGACACAGGCCATGAACAGGAAAATCCGCATGAATTTCACGGCGAATTCCATGTACAGGGCGTTGCCGCTGTCCCCGAACAGGCCCACAATCTGGGCGGGAAACAGCTGGAAGAGCAGAAAGGCGGTGACCGATACGGCCAGGTTATAGGTGATGGACAGGCGGTAGATGTCCCTCACCCGCCGGAACTGCCTGGCTCCGTAGTTAAAGCCGATGATGGGCTGGGAACCCTGATTGATGCCGATGATGACGGCCAGCATGATGGCGTTGACCTTCATCACAATCCCGCAGGCGGCCAGAGGGATCTCCTTTCCGTAGGGGGACATGGAGCCATAGTAGGTCAGGGAGTTGTTGAGCACGATCTGCACAAAGGTGATGGCCAGCTGATTGAGACTGGCGCTCAGGCCCAGGGAGACGGTCTGCAGGCAGGTGTCCGGGCGCAGGCGAAAGTGCCTTCTCTGGAGCTGGATGCGGTGGAAGTGCCGGGCATAGCGGACGGCCATGAGGAAGGACACGAACTGTCCGGCCACGGTGGCCCAGGCCGCCCCCGCCACCCCCCAGTTGAGGAGGAAAATGCAGATGGGATCCAGAATGGTGTTGATGACCGCCCCCACCAGCATGCAGGCCATGGAATATTTGGGGCTTCCATCCGCCCGGGCCAGATTGCTCATGGCATTGGTGATGATGAGCAGGGGCATGCCCAGGCCGGTGATGCGGGTATAGCTGACGGCATAGGGCATGACGTCCTCCGTGGCCCCGAAGGCGGTGAGCAGAGGCTCCAGAAAGAGCTGGATCACCACCGCGTAGGCCAGCCCGAAGAGCACCATCATGCCGATGGCGTTGCCCACGGCCTCGGCCGCCCGCTCCGGGTTCCCCTCCCCCAGGGACAGGGAGAAGCGGGAGGCGCTGCCGATGCCGATGAGCAGGGCAATTGCCAGGCAGATGGTGGTCAGCGGATAGGCCACGTTGGTGGCCGCGTTGCCCAGATAGCCAACCCCCTGGCCGATGAAAAACTGATCCACGATGTTGTACAGCGAGCTGACCAGCATGGCGATGATGCTGGGCACGGCAAAGCGCCTGAGCAGGGTGGGCAGCGGCGCATAGCCCAGCGGATTTTCCGTCCGTATCTCCGGCTCCTGATTCAAGTTGTTTCCCTCTCTTTCTCCTGCTGCTCCAGCAGGGCCACCGCCCGGCGGCCCAGACGCTGTAGCAGCTTCTCCAGGCGCTCCCGCTCCTCCTGCGGGAGGCCCTCCATCACCGTGGCCTCCCAGCTGTCGCAGATATCCAGGATCTGCTGGTAGACCTCCCGCCCCCGCTCCGTGGGATAGAGGCGGCAGGTACGCCGATCCTGTGGATGGAGCTCCTTGCGGAGGAAGCCCCCCTGCTCCAAAGCGGCCAGGGCCCGGGTGATGTTGCTGGGATGAATATAGAAGCGGGAGAACAGGCTGTCCTGGGTGATGCCCGGCTCCCGGCATACCCGGATGAGGTACATGTGCTGGCTGCTGTTCAGCCCGAAGGGCGCCAGCTTTTTGTCCAGATACCGCTTGTTTTGGCGGTCAAGGATGGAACACCACCGGATAAACTCCATTTTTCCTTCCTCTCAGCAGTTCGGGCGGAGCACAGTGGAAGTCCGTCCCGTGAATTCGACAATATTATAGCCAAAAATATTTGCGCGCGCAATTATAAAATTGCGCGCGCAAATATTTTTGTAAAAAAGCGGAGAGAGGCATCCGCCCCTCCCTGCTTTTTCGGCTTTTTAACGATTATGCCTTGCCGTCGCAGCCCAGCACGTCGATGAGCTTGTGCTTGACCAGCTCCTTGATGTTGGCCCGGGCAGGCTTCAGATACTCCCGGGGATCAAACTTGTCGGGGTGCTCGGCAAAGAACTTGCGGATGGTGCCGGTCATGGCCAGGCGCAGATCGGAGTCGATGTTGATCTTGCAGACCGCGCCGCGGGCGGCCTGACGCAGCTCCGCCTCGGGGATGCCCACGGCGTCGGGCATCTTACCGCCGTTCTCGTTGATCATCTTCACATACTCCTGAGGTACGCTGGAGGAGCCGTGGAGCACAATGGGGAAGCCGGGCAGGCGCTTGGACACCTCGTCCAGGATGTCGAAGCGCAGGGGCGGGGGAACCAGCTCGCCCTTCTCGTTGCGGGTGCACTGGGCGGCGGTGAACTTGTAAGCGCCGTGGCTGGTGCCGATGGCAATGGCCAGGGAGTCGCAGCCGGTCTTGGAGACGAACTCCTCCACCTCCTCGGGGCGGGTGTAGTGGGACTCCTCGGCGGACACCTGCACGTCGTCCTCAATGCCGGCCAGGGCGCCCAACTCGGCCTCCACCACCACGCCGTGGTCGTGGGCATACTCCACCACCTTGCGGGTGAGCTCGATGTTCTCCTCGAAGGGCTTGGAGGAGGCGTCGATCATCACGGAGGTAAAGCCGCCGTCGATGCAGCTCTTGCAGATGTCGAAGCTGTCGCCGTGATCCAGATGGAGGCAGATGGGCAGGCCGGTCTCAATGATGGCGGCCTCCACCAGCTTGATCAGATAGGTGTGGTTGGCATAGGCGCGGGCGCCCTTGGACACCTGGAGGATCAGAGGGGCGTTGACCTCTTTGGCGGCTTCGGTGATGCCCTGGACGATCTCCATGTTATTGACATTGAAGGCGCCGATGGCATAACCGCCGTGATAAGCCTTCTGGAACATTTCCTTGGTTGTAACGAGAGGCATAGCAGTCATCTCCTTTATCGAAATCCATCTTAGATTTTATCAGTTCTCATTGAAAATTTCAAGGGGACGTGCTATGATATTTGGCAGAAATCACCCCGAACTACAGATTCCAATTTTGGATTCAGGAGGGTCAGACATGAGTGAATTGAGAGGGGCCTGTATCATCGCGCAGTCCGGCGGCCCAACCGCCGTCATCAACGCCAGCGCCCTGGGTGTGATCCGCACCGCGCTGGACTCCGACTGCATTACCCGGGTGCTCGGCGCCGCCTACGGCATCAAGGGTGTGCTGGAGGACAAGCTGTACGACATGGGACAGGAGGATCCCGGCGAGCTGGAGCTGCTGCGCAGTACGCCGGCCTCTGTGCTGGGCTCCTGCCGCTACAAGCTGGCAGATCCGGAGGGAGACGACACCGATTACCGCCGTATTCTGGAGATCTTCCAGCGCTATGACGTGCGGTACTTTTTCTATAACGGCGGCAACGACTCCATGGATACCTGCAACAAAATCTCCAGGTATATGCGGGCTCAGGGCTATGAGTGCCGCATCATCGGCGTGCCCAAGACCATCGACAACGATCTCAACGGCACCGACCACTGCCCCGGCTACGGCTCCGCCGCCAAATACATCGCCACCTCCTGCGCTGAGGTGTGGCATGATGCCCACGTATATGATACCGGCACGATTACCATCATCGAGATCATGGGCCGCCACGCCGGCTGGCTGGCCGGCTCCGCCGCCCTGGCCGGGCTCACCGGCTGCGGCCCCGACCTGCTCTATCTGCCGGAGGTCGACTTTGATATGGATCGGTTCATTCATGACGTCAAGGAGATCTACGGGAAGACGGGCAAGTGTATGGTGGCCGTGTCCGAGGGAATCCACTATGCCGACGGCCGTTATGTGTCCGAGGCGGAGATCTCCGCCACCGACGGGTTCGGGCATGTCCAACTGGGCGGCCTGGCCACCCGTCTGGCCCACATCATCAAGCTGCACACCGGCGCAAAGGTTCGGGGCATTGAGCTCTCTCTGCTCCAGCGGTGCAGCACCCACATCGCCTCCCAGACTGACATTGACGAGGCCTATCTGGCTGGCAAGGCGGCGGTGGAGGCCGCTGTGGCCGGAAATACCGGAAAGATGGTGGCCTTCCGCTGCACCCGGGAGGGCGGCTATCGCTGCGAGACCACGCTGGAGCCGCTGGATATCGTGGCGAACTTCGAGAAAAAGGTTCCCCGCGGATGGATCAACGCCGCCGGCAACGGCGTGGAGCAGCCCTTCCTCGACTACGCCCTCCCCCTCATCCAGGGGCAGGCCGATTACCGGCTGGAGAATTCCCTTCCCCGCTTCGCCCACCTGAAAAAGGTGCTGGCCACGCGGTAGAGGATAAAGGACTCTGCACCCGGTTTTCGTGTGAGCGGTGTTTCATAACAGGAGGCCGCCGCCCGCTGTCTGCGGGCGGCGGCCTCCTTGCCGTATGGATCCGGTGCTTACTGTACGCCGGTCAGGGCGCGCATGACCTCGTAGGTGTGCTGATCCAGGCTCTTGCTCATCTGCAGAGCCTCGGTGATGTCGTAATCCACGTAGTTCTCGCCCTGGAGGGCCACCACGCGGCAGGTCTTGCCCTCGGCCAGCAGCCGCACCGCCTCGAAGCCCATGTAGGTGGCGGTGATCCGGTCGCGGGAGGAGGGGGAACCGCCGCGCTGGATGTGGCCCAGCACGGTGACCCGGGTATCCAGGGCGGTGGCGTCCTCAATGACCTTGCCGACGGAATAGGCGCCACCCTCCACGCCCTCGGCCACGATGACCATGAAATGGGTGCGGCCGCCCAGGCGTGCCCGGCGGATGGGCTCCAGCAGGTCGTTCTCAATGTCCACAGGGTGCTCGGGGACGATCACGGCGGTGGCGCCGCAGGCCACGCCCACGTTGAGGGCCAGGTGGCCCGCCCGGTGGCCCATCACCTCCACCACGGAGCAGCGCTCGTGGGACTGCATGGTGTCCCGCAGCTTGTCGATGGACTCCAGGGCGGTGTTGCAGGCGGTGTCGTAGCCGATGGTGTAGCTGGAGCAGGCGATGTCGTTGTCGATGGTGCCGGGGATGCCCACCACGGATAGGCCCCGCTCCGCCAGGCGGAGCAGGCCCTGGAAGGTGCCGTCGCCGCCGATGCCGATGAGCGCATCCAGGCCCAGCATCTTGCAGGTGGCCACGGCACGCTCCTGGCCGGCGGGGGTCTTGAACTCCTCGCTGCGGGCGGAGTAGAGCATGGTACCTCCCCGGCGGGACAGATCGCTGACGCTCTCAAAATCCAGCTTGGTAAAATCGCCGTTGATCAGACCGTGATAGCCCCGCCGGATGCCCACGCACTCAATACCCATGTGCTGGCAGGTACGGGCCACAGCACGGATAGCGGCATTCATGCCGGGGGCGTCTCCCCCGCTGGTAAACACGCCGATGCGGCGCACTGCTTTTTCCATGTAGAATCTCCCTTTCTGTATCAGTCGGTCAAACCTTCAGTTCTGTTTCACGGCCCGCCAGGGCACCGGCATACTTCTCCAACACCGGATCCACATCGGCGGACAGGAACTCCTCCACCTGCTCCGGACACCGGCCGATGTAGCGGGCGGGCTCCAGATGGGCGGTCAGCTCCTCCCGGCTCAGCATGGAGAAGGCCGGATCGGCGGCGATCAGCTCGATCAGGTTGTTGCTAAGGCCACAGTCCTTTACGTTGGCTCCCGCCTCCTGGGAGAGCACGCGGATACGCTCGTGGAGCTCCTGGCGGTTGCCGCCCCGCTTCACCGCATCCATCATGATGTTCTCGCTGGCCATGAAGGGCAGCTCCTCCAGCACGTGCTTTTCGATGACCTTCTCGTGAACCACCAGGCCGCCGGCCACATTGGCATAGATGTTCAGAATGGCGTCCACAGCCAGGAAGGCCTCGGGCACGGAGAGGCGCTTATTGGCAGAGTCGTCCAGGGTGCGCTCAAACCACTGGCTGGAGGCGGTGACGGCGGGGTTCACCGCGTCGGCCATGACGTACCGGGCCAGGGCGCAGATACGCTCGCACCGCATGGGGTTGCGCTTGTAGGGCATGGCCGAGGAGCCGATCTGGTTCTTCTCGAAGGGCTCCTCCACCTCCTTCAGGTGGCAGAGCAGGCGCATATCGGTGGCGAACTTGCTGGCCGACTGGGCGATGCCGGACAGGGTGGACACCACATAGTAGTCCATCTTCCGGGAATAGGTCTGCCCGGACACGGGAACCACCCCGTCAAAGCCCATCTCAGCGGCGATCTTCCGCTCCAGCTCCCGACACTTCTCGTGGTCGCCCTCGAACAGCTCCAGGAAGGAGGCCTGGGTGCCGGTGGTGCCCTTGCTGCCCAGCAGCTTCAGGGAGGCAATGCGGTGCTCCACCTCCTCCAGATCCATCAGCAGCTCGTTCATCCACAGGGTGGCCCGCTTGCCCACCGTCACCAGCTGGGCGGGCTGAAAGTGGGTGAAGCCCAGGGTGGGCAGGGCCTTGTACTGCCGGGCAAACCCGGCCAGGTGGTTCAGCACCCGCACCAGCTTGTCGCGCACCAGCTCCAGGGCCTCCCGCATCAGAATGATGTCGGTGTTGTCCCCCACATAGCAGCTGGTGGCGCCCAGATGGATGATGGGCATGGCCTTGGGGCAGGCATCTCCGTAGGTATGGACATGGGCCATCACGTCGTGGCGGAGCTTTTTCTCATATTCCGCCGCCTTGTCGTAGTCGATGTCGTCAATATGGGCGGACAGTTCGTCCACCTGCTCCTGGGTGACGGGCAGGCCCAGCTCCATCTCGGCCCGGGCCAGGGCCACCCACAGGCGGCGCCAGGTGGTGAACTTCTTATCCGGAGAGAACACATACTGCATCTCGTCGCTGGCATAGCGGGAGGACAGCGGACTCTCATATCGGTCGTGACGCACAGGCATAACCTCTTTTCCAGTTCCGTCAAAATACAACGGGACTAGTATACTATAAAACTGGTCGGCTCACAAGGAAAAATTTGCAGGCGGGTTCCGCCGCCGATTCAAGCGGGTTTATCCTATCACAAAAACCGTGCGGGGGCAAGAAAAAATCCCGCAAAAGAACCTGTTCCCTCCGGCCCTTCCTTTGTGGAAAATGGAAAAAAGGGAGTTGACAGGCATCCCGTCGGGTAGTATACTTGTCTCAATTGAATCAGGATCTTCAGGGCGGGGTGCAATTCCCCACCGGCGGTATAGCCCGCGAGCCGAAAGGCATGACCCGGTGTGACTCCGGGGCCGACAGTACAGTCTGGATGGAAGAAGATCGTGTGCCGCAGCGTCTGTTTGCTGTCCCCGCGCGTGTTTGGAAAGAGTGCTCTGGAATTTGCAGATTCCAGGGCTTTTTTGTTTGCCGCGCGGGCGGATGCCCGGCCGTGATGCCTTGGACTCTGGTTCAAGGCATCTTTTCTTTTCGGAGGCGAGGCATACGAGAAAAACAGACGAGGACTACATGGCCATGGCCCTGGAGCTGGCGGAGCGGGGCGCGGGCTGGACTTCCCCCAACCCCATGGTGGGGGCTGTCCTGGTGAAGGACGGGGCGGTCATCGGCCGGGGATGGCACCGCAGATGCGGCGGGCTCCACGCAGAGCGGGAGGCACTGGCGGACTGCACCTGCTCCCCCGCCGGAGCCACCCTCTACGTCACCCTGGAGCCCTGCTGCCACCAGGGGCGGCAGCCCCCCTGCACCGACGCCATCCTGGAGGCCGGGATTGCACGGGTGGTGGTGGGCTCCGGCGACCCCAACCCCCTGGTGGCGGGCCGGGGCCTGGACATCCTGCGGGCCCGCGGCGTCCGGGTGGACACCGGCGTGCTCCAGGGGGCGTGCGACGCCCTCAACCGGGTGTTCTTCCACTACATCCAGACTCGGCGGCCCTATGTGGTGCTGAAATACGCCATGACCCTGGACGGCAAGACCGCCACCCGCACCGGGGCATCCCGGTGGATCACCGGCGAGGAGGCCCGCCGCCGGGTGCACCGGGATCGCCACCGCTGTTCCGCCATTCTGGTGGGCATCGGCACCGCCCTGGCCGACGACCCTCTGCTCACCTGCCGACTTGAGGGCGGCCGCAACCCCCTGCGGGTGATCTGCGACTCCGCCCTGCGGCTCCCCCTGGACTCCAGCCTGGTCAAAACCGCCCGGGAGGTGCCCACGGTGGTGGCCGCCGCCCAGGCCGATCCGGCCCGCCGGGCCGCGCTGGAGGCCGCGGGGTGCCGGGTGTGGGAGCTGCCCGGCCCGGACGGGCGGGTAGAGCTGCCCGCTCTGCTGAACCGGCTGGGAAAAGAGGAGATCGACAGCCTCCTGGTGGAGGGCGGCGCGGCCATGGCCGGGGCCTTCCTGGACGCCGGGCTGGTGCAGAAGGTACAGGCCTACATCGCCCCCAAGCTCTTCGGCGGGGCGGACGCCCCCTCCCCCGTGGGCGGCCTGGGGGTGGCCCTGCCGAACGGGGCGCTCCAACTCAGCGGCCTTACCGTCACCCGGCTGGGGGACGACATCCTGCTGGAAGGCGAGGTGGATGCGCATGTTCACCGGGCTGGTTGAGGAGGTGGGCGTCCTTCGCTCCGTCCGCCGGGGGGCCCACTCATCGGTGCTCTCCATCGGTGCCCGGGAGATTCTGGACGATCTGAAGGTCGGGGACAGCGTGGCGGTCAACGGCGTGTGCCTCACCGCCACAGCGATCGACTCCGGCGGCTTCACCGCCGACGTGATGCACGAGACCCTGAACCGCTCCTCCCTGTCCGCCCTCACGGCGGGCGGCAGGGTCAATCTGGAGCGGGCCCTGCCGGCGGGCGGCCGCCTGGGCGGGCACATCGTCTCCGGCCACATCGACGGCACCGGAACCATCACCGCCAGGCGGCGGGACGACAACGCCGTATGGTACACGGTGGCAGCCTCCCCCTCCCTGCTGCGGTACATCGTGGAGAAGGGCTCCATCGCCATGGACGGCATCAGCCTGACGGTGGCCGGGGTGACGGAGCGGGACTTCTCCGTCTCGGTCATCCCCCACACCGCCGCTGTCACCATTCTGGGCGGCAAGGGGCCGGGGGATGTGGTCAACCTGGAGACCGACATCATCGGCAAATACGTGGAAAAGCTGCTGCGCCCCCGGGATGCGCAGGCCGCCCCAGCCGGCGGCCTCACCCTGGAGTTTCTGGCGCAGAACGGCTTTTGATTGAGGAGGTATTCCTATGTTTCCATACAGCACCATCGAGGAGGCCCTGGAGGAGCTGCGGCAGGGCCGCATGATCCTTTGCACCGACGACCCGGATCGGGAGAACGAGGGGGATCTGATCTGCGCGGCCCAGTCCGTCACCACCGAGCAGGTCAACTTCATGGCCACCCATGGCAAGGGGCTCATCTGCATGCCCATGTCCCTGGAGTTCATCCAGAGGCTCCGGTTTCCCCAGATGGTGTCCCATAATACGGACAACCACGAGACGGCCTTTACCGTCTCCATCGACCACGTGTCCACCACCACCGGCATCTCAGCGGAGGAGCGGGCGGTCACCGCCCGGGCCTGCGCCGATGATGCCGCCCGCCCGGAGGACTTCCGGCGGCCCGGCCACATGTTCCCCCTGCTGGCCAGGGAGCACGGCGTGCTGGAGCGGGCGGGCCACACCGAGGCCACGGTGGATCTCCTGCGGCTGGCGGGGCTGAAAACCTGCGGCCTGTGCTGCGAGATCATGGGGGACGACGGCACCATGATGCGCGCCTCCCAGCTCCAGGAGAAGGCGAAGGAGTGGGGGTTGAAGTTCATCACCATCCGGGATCTCCAGGCCTACCGCAAGCGGCACGAGAAGCTGGTGGAGCAGGTGGCGGTCACCCGCCTGCCCACCAGGTACGGCCAGTTCACCGCCTACGGCTATCGAAACCGGCTCAACGGGGAGCACCACGTGGCCCTGGTAAAGGGGGACATTGGGGACGGCAGAGATGTGCTGTGCCGGGTTCACTCCGAGTGTCTCACCGGCGACTGCTTCGGCTCCCTGCGGTGCGACTGCGGCCAGCAGCTGGCCGCCGCCATGACCCAGATTGAACGGGAGGGCCGGGGCGTGCTCCTCTACATGCGGCAGGAGGGCCGGGGCATCGGCCTGCTGAACAAGCTGAAGGCCTATGCCCTCCAGGATCAGGGCATGGACACCCTGGAGGCCAACCTGGCCCTGGGCTTTGCCGGAGATCTCCGGGAGTACTACATCGGCGCCCAGATCCTCCGCGATCTGGGGGCAAAGACCATGCGCCTGCTCACCAACAACCCGGACAAGGTGTACCAGCTCGCCGACTTCGGCCTGACCATCGTGGAGCGGGTACCCATCCAGATGGAGGCCACCGAGGAAGACCGCTTCTATCTGGAGACCAAGCAGCACCGCATGGGGCACATCCTGAATTACTGAAATAGGGACAGGGAAAGGAGAACATCACCATGAAAATCTATGAGGGCAAACTGGTATCCGAGGGCATCCGCGTGGGCATTGTGGCCGCCCGGTTCAACGAGTTCATCGTCTCCAAGCTGCTCAGCGGCTGCGAGGACGGTCTGCTCCGTCACGGCGTGCGGGACGAGGACATCGCCGTGGCCTGGGTGCCCGGCGCGTTTGAGATCCCCCTGGCGGCCCAGGCCATGGCCAAGAGCGGGAAATACGACGCGGTCATCACCCTGGGGGCAGTGATCCGGGGGGCCACCAGCCACTACGACTATGTGTGCGCCGAGGTGTCCAAGGGGGTATCCAATGCGTCCCTGAACACCGGCGTGCCGGTGCTCTTCGGCGTGCTCACCACCGACACCATTGAGCAGGCCATCGAGCGGGCCGGCACCAAGGCGGGCAACAAGGGCGCTGAGTGCGCCCAGGGAGCCATTGAGATGGTCAATCTGCTGCGGGGCATGGCGTAATCCGTCCAATCCACAAAGCACCCCCGCGGGCCGCGGCCCGCGGGGGTGCTGTCAGTTTTCCGGGAAATCAGCCCTGGAGGAACTTCTCCAGGCGGTTCAGCCCCTCCTTGATGTTGTCCATGGAGGTGGCGTAAGACCAGCGGACAAAATTGGGCGCGCCGAAGCCGGAGCCGGGCACCACGGCCACCAGGCCGTATTTCAGGAAGGCGTCGGCAAACACGTCGTCGTCGGTGATCTCCACGCCGTGGATGGTCTTGCCGATGAGCTTCTCCAGGTTCATCATCACGTAGAAGGCGCCCTCGGGCTTGATGCAGCTGACGCCGGGGATGGCGTTCATCCGCTCCACGATATAGTTGCGGCGCTCCTCAAAAGCCTGGCGCATGGTCTCCACCTTCTTCTGGGAGCCGGTGAGGGCGGCCACGGAGGCCTTCTGGGAGATGGCCACCGGGGAGCCGGTGGAGTGGCTGACATAATTGGCCATGACCTTGGCGATCTGGTCGTTGGCGCAGGCGTAGCCGATGCGCCAGCCGGTCATGGCGTAGGCCTTGGACACGCCGTTGATGAGGATGGTGCGCTCCTTGGCGTCCTCGCTGAGGGCGGCAAAGCTGGTGAATTCCCCGCCGTCATAGACCAGGCAGGCGTAGATCTCGTCGGAGATAACATAGATGTCCGCCTCGGTGCACACGGCGGCCAGGGCCTCCAGCTCCTCCCTGCTGTACATCATGCCGGTGGGGTTGGAGGGGTTGTTGAGCATGATGGCCTTGGTTTTGGGAGTGATGGCGGCGGAGAGCTTCTCCGCGGTGAGCTTGAAGTGCTCGGCCTCCGTGGCGGTGACCACCACGGGCACGCCGCCCACCATCTTGATGAGCTCATAGTAGCTGACCCAGTAGGGCGCGGGCAGGATCACCTCGTCACCGGGGTTGACCAGGGCCCGCAGGGCCAGGTACACCAGGTGCTTGGCGCCGCTGCTCACCACCACCTGGCTGGGCTTGTACTCCAGGCCGCAGTCCGCCTTCATGCGGCCGCACACCGCCTGGCGCAGCTCCACCGTGCCGGCGGCGGGGGTATAGCGGGTCGCGTTCTGCTCGATGGCGGCGATGCCCGCCGCCTTGATCTCGTCGGGGGTATTGAAGTCGGGCTCACCGGCGCCGAAGCCGATGACGTCGATGCCGTCAGCCTTCATCTGCTTGAACATGGCGTCAATGGCCATGGTGGTGGAAGCGCGAACCTCCGTGGCGATCCTGGACAGCTCTTTCAATGGAATCTCTCCCTTGTCTTATCAAATTCTGCCCTATTATATGCCTCAACTTGCAAAATTGCAAGCCCTTATCCAAAAATTCTCGCCAATTATGAATGATTTTTCTTGGCAAAATGCAAAACGGCGTCCATCCGAACCGGATGGACGCCGTCTGTGGGCCTGCTGTCAGCGGAGCATCCGCGCACCGATGACGCGGACGATCACGGTACTGAGCACCAGGTTGATGACCAGCTCCAGAGCAAAGTTGATGCTGACCATGGTAAAAATCATATAGGTAAGAACCGTCTGTCCCGCGCTGGTGGCCCACGCCTCCAAAAAGCTGGGGAACAGGAAGAACAGGCCAAGCAGGAAAATTCCGGTGTTGACCACCGGGCTGACAATGCCGGCCGCAACGGAGCCGGCTATCATCCGGCCGTGGGCCAGGCTGTCTCCCACGACAGCCCGATAGACCAGGCCGGCCGCCAGGCCGGCCGCCACTCCCTTGACAATGCAGATCAGGGCGGTCAAAAAGGGGTTGGCATTCCAAAGGGCGTTGCCGCCCGCATCCCAGCCGATGATGCAGGTGATCGTTACCACCACACCGAACACGCCGCCCAGATAGGCGCCCGCTTTGGGGCCGTAGATGGCGGCCCCGATCAGGATGGGGGCCAGGGTCAGGGTGGGGGCGAACACGCCCACCCGAACCAGCGCGCTTGCGACTAGCTGCAGGACTACGACGATGGCCGTCATCAGGGCCAGTCCTGTCAGCCGCCTGGTTTTCTCATGTGCTCTCATATTCACTTTACCTCCTGCTGCCGCTCCTCTCTCCTTCAAGGATGCAGCGCAATGTATTTACTCACGGCGAGCAGCCGTCGAGTACAGGGAAATGGGCCGAAGCGTCACGCCTTCCGGTGCTTTTTTGCGTTTCTCTGATAGAGCAGATAAAGCCCGGTCATGACCAGGTCGGCGTCGTAGTGGATATGCCGTTTGCAATAGCGCAGGATGCGGGGGGCGTTGCCGCCGGTGGCCACCACCGTGACCGCCTGCCCCAGCTCCGCCTCCATCCGGTCTACCATGCCGTCCACCATGCTGGCGTGTCCATAGAGCACGCCGGAGCGCATGGCCTCCTCGGTGGTGTGTCCCAGCAGCGTCGGCGTGGACGGGCTCTCCAGGGAGATAGGCGGCAGGGCCGCCGCACGCTCCGAAAGGGCGTCCAGCGCCAGGGCCAGGCCGGGCATGATGCTGCACCCCTCGTACACGCTGCCCACAATCAGGGACAGGGACGTGGCCGTACCCATATCCACCATGACCAGGGGGCTGGGATACCTGGCAATGGCCGCCACAGAGGAGGCCACAATGTCGCTGCCCAGCTGGTTGTGGATCTCCGCCTTGATGTTCAGGCCCGTCTTGATGCCGGGCCCCACCACCAGAGGGGGCTTCCCGGTGAGCCGTGCGATAGCGTCGATGAAAACAGCGGTCAGGGGGGGCACCACACTGGACAGGATGGCCCCGTCCACCGCCCGCGCCTGGGCGCCGTAGAGATTCAGCACGCACAGCAGATCAATGGCGCACTGATCCCGGGTTTTGCCCCGGGAGGTCTCCAGCAGGGCCCGGAGGGTCAGCTTCCCCGCCTCGTCAAACAGCCCGACGGTGGTGTTGGAGTTGCCTACGTCTACCGCCAAAATCACAGCCGTCCCCTCCCCTTCTGTGCCTTTGAACTCATTATATCAAATGGGATCTGGCCGGTCAAGAGAAAGGCGGGCAGCCAAGTGGCCGCCCGCCGGAGGCTGTCGATAAACCCTCCAGCCAAAGGATTCGGAAGGAAGGATAGTGTGAAAGGGAACCGTCAGGGTTCCCTTTCGCGTTTGATCAAACAACTTTTTGAAACTTCAAAAAAGTTTCAAAAAGTTCAGAAGCGTGTCGAAAAGACTTTTTCGACACGCTGAGGCGGGCAGCCAAGTGGCTGCCCGCCGATGGTCAGATATGCTGGCAGATCAGATCTCCCATCTGTCTGGTGCCGATGGGGGTGACGCCGGGCTCGGCGATGTCGGGGGTGCGCCAGCCCTCGGAGAGCACCGCGTCCACCGCCGCCTCCACCACGTCGGCCTCGGCGGCCAGGCGGAAGGAGTAGCGGAACATCATGGCCACGGACAGGATGGTAGCGATGGGGTTGGCCTTGTCCTGGCCGGCGATGTCGGGGGCGGAGCCGTGGATGGGCTCGTACAGGCCGGGGGCGGTGTCGCCGATGGAGGCGGAGGGCAGCAGGCCGATGGAGCCGGTGACCATGCTGGCCTCGTCGGACAGGATGTCGCCGAACATGTTCTCGGTAACCACCACGTCGAACTGGCCGGGATCCTTCACCAGCTGCATGGCGCAGTTGTCCACCAGCACGTCCTCGTACTGCACGTCGGAATACTCCTCCGCCAGCCGGTGCATGACGGAGCGCCACAGGCGGCTGGTCTCCAGCACGTTGGCCTTGTCCACGCTGGACACCTTCTTCCGGCGGAGCCGGGCCAGCTCAAAGGCCCGGCGGCCCACCCGCTCAATCTCCTTCTCCGAGTAGGCCATCAGGTCGGTACACTCCAGGCCCCGATCCTCGGTCTGGTACTTGTCCCGCTTGCCGAAGTAGACGCCGCCGGTGAGCTCCCGCACCATCATCAGGTCGATGCCCTTCTCCGCCGTCTCCTTTTTCAGGGGGCAGGTGTCGGCCATGGCGGGCCGCAGGGTCGCGGGGCGCAGGTTGGCGTACAGGCCCAGATCCTTGCGGATGGCCAGCAGGGCGGTCTCGGGCCGCTGCTCGGCGGGCTTGTCCGGCCCCCACTTGGGGCCGCCCACCGCGCCCAGCAGCACCGCGTCACAGGCTCTGCACTTCTCGGCAGTGCCGTCGGGGTAGCTCTTCCCCACCGCGTCGGTGGCGCAGCCGCCCAGCAGCACCTCCTCATAGGTAAAGCTGTGGCCGAACTTTCTGCCCACGGCCTCCAGCACCTTGACGGCCTCTCCAACCACCTCGGGGCCGATACCGTCGCCGCGGATCAGGGCGATTTTATAGTTCATTTCGCCACCCCCCGGGCCTTCAGGGATTTCAGTAGGCCGCCGTTGTCCACGATGCCCTGGACAAACTCGGGCAGGGGCGCAGCCTGATAGGTCTTGCCGGTGGTCTCGTCGGTGATCACGCCGGTATTGAAGTCCACGCTCACCGTATCGCCGGCCTGGATGCCCTCCGCCGCCTCGGCGCACTCCAGGATGGGGAAGCCGATGTTGATGGCGTTGCGGTAGAAAATGCGGGCAAAGGAGGGGGCAATCACGCACTTGACACCGCTGGCCTTGATGGCCAGGGGGGCGTGCTCCCGGGAGGAGCCGCAGCCGAAGTTGGCCCCGGCCACGATGATGTCGCCCGGCTCCACGGTGGAGGCGAAGCTGGCGTCGATGTCCTCCATGCAGTGGGAGGCCAAGGACTTTTCGTCGGGGGCGTTGAGATACCGGGCGGGGATGATCACGTCGGTATCCACGTTGTCTCCGTATTTATAGACCTTCATGATAACAATCCTTTCTTGGGCGGCGGGGACAAGCCCCCGCCCTACAGATTCAGAACCGGCCGGTTACAGCTTGCGGGGATCCGCCACGCACCCCGCCACGGCGGAGGCGGCGGCCACCGCCGGGTTGGCCAGGATGATCTCGGAGGTGACGGGGCCCATGCGGCCCACAAAATTGCGGTTGGTGGTGGAGATAGCCCGCTCCCCGTCGGAGAGGACGCCCATGTGTCCGCCCAGGCAGGGGCCGCAGGTGGGGGTGGACACGGCGCAGCCGGCCTCGATGAAGGTCTGGATCAGGCCCTCTGCCATGGCATCCAGGGTGATCTGCTGGGTGGCGGGGATGACGATGCAGCGCACCCCGTCGTGAACCTTGCGGCCCTTGAGCACCGCCGCGGCCTGACGGAGGTCGTCCAGCCGACCGTTGGTGCAGGAGCCGATGACCACCTGGTCGATGTGGGTGCCCGCCACCTGATCCACGGTGCGGGTGTTGGAGGGCAGGTGGGGCAGGGCCACGGTGGGCTGGAGGGTATCCAGGTCGATGACCACCTCCTGCTCATACTCGGCGTCGGGATCGGGCTCCACCGCCTCCCAGGGCCGGGTCACCCGGCCGTCCAGATAGGCCCGGGTCTTGTCGTCCACTGGGAAGATGCCGTTCTTGGCGCCCGCCTCGATGGCCATATTGGCGATGGTGAAACGGTCGTCCATGGACAGGGAGGCCACCCCTTCCCCGCTGAACTCCAGGGACTTGTACAGGGCGCCGTCCACCCCGATGGTACCGATGAGGTGGAGGATCACATCCTTACCGGAGACACAGGGCTGGAGCTTGCCTTTCAAAGTCACCTTGATGGCGGAGGGAATGCGGAACCAGGCCAGGCCGGTGGCCATGCCGGCGGCCATGTCGGTGGAGCCCACGCCGGTGGAGAACATGCCCACCGCGCCGTAGGTGCAGGTGTGGGAGTCGGCGCCGATCATGCACTCGCCGGGGGCGGTGAGGCCCTTTTCCGGCAGCAGGGCGTGCTCCACCCCCATGCAGCCCACGTCGTAGAAGTGGGTGATGTTGAAGCGCTTGGCAAACTCCCGCACCTGGGCGCAGAGCTGGGCGGCTTTGATATCCTTGCAGGGGGTATAGTGATCCAGCACCAGGGCGATCCTGTCCTTGTCGAATACCTGGGTCAGCCCGGCCTTATCGAATTCAGAAACCGCCACTGGGGTGGTGATGTCGTTGCCCAGCACCAGATCCAGCTTGGCCTCCACCAGCTGACCGGGGACAACGTGGTCCAGGCCGGCATGCTTGGCCAGGATCTTTTGGGTCATGGTCATTCCCATCTTTGGGTGCCTCCTCTTTATGATTGTTGCATTCAGCATACCATGGCCCTTGTCAAAAGAATGTAAAGCGTGTTACAATTTGATTCAGGAGGCGATGGCCATGCTGCGCAATATTTGGACCCCCCTAGCCGACGGACAGCCTGTCCAGCACAAGGAGCCGGGCCAGCTGATCTACTTGCAGGACACCCGGGCGGAGTGCTTTTACTACATTGTATCCGGCACGGTAAAGTGCTATATCAGTTCTCCAGAGGGAGAAGAGCGTATCCTTACCCTTCCCCACGCCGGCGAGCTGATTGGAGAGGCCGCCTTTTTTGACCGGCAGCCCCGGGTGTCCTCCGCCGTGGCGGTTACCCCCTGCCAGCTGGTGGAGGTGGACCGGCAGCGGCTGACGGAGGTGTTTGCCCGCCACCCGGATTTGGCCATCTCCATGCTGGAAAATCTGGCCAGGCGGGTGCGCCTGCTCTCAGAGCATGTGGACGGCGAATTTCTCCCGGCGGACAAGCGCATTGCCCGGCACCTTCTCTCCCTCCCCGCCGACGCCCGGGGAGAGCTCCACTGCACCCACGAGGAGATCGGCTCCTCCGTGGGGGTCAGCCGGGTGACGGTGAGCCGGGTGCTGGGGGAGTTTGACCGGCGGGGCTGGGTACGGACGGGCTATCGGAGCCTTCGACTGCTGAACCGTGCGGCCATGGAGGCATACCTCTCTGAAAACGGCGCCTGACGGGCCGGGCCTCTGCCGAGACTGGCTTCCGAATCATAAAGGGATGCGCCGCGGTATTCCAGCGAGCTGCTGGCCCTGCTGTCCGGGTATTTCCAGGACGGCGGCCGATAATTTCTCCTTTCCCATGGCATACTGTGTGGGAGGTGATCCATTTGCTTACCGAAGCCGAACTGCTCTACGATGTTTCGCCCACCACCGAGATGGGGCGGGATGGGATTGAAACCGTCCTGCCCCACTCGGGGGAGGGGCCCTTCCGCGCGGCTCTGGAGCAGCAGCTGGCGGAGTACAGGGCCATTCACGGCACTGCGGCCGAGATGCTCCGTGCCCGGGGGCAGGAACCGAAGGGGCTCAGCCCGGTGGTCAGGTTCTCTGCCGGGATGGCGGGCGCCTTCCGATCCATGGCCGGCCAGTCCACATCCAAAATCGCGGAGATGATGATCCAGGGCAATACCATGGGTCTGACCAAGGGGCTCCGGAATCTGCACAGCTATCACGGCAAGGATGTGCGGGTGCGGGAGCTGGCTCACAAGCTCCTGGCCACCGAGGAGGCCAATATCGTCCAGATGAAGCCCTATTTATAGCCGGGCAGCGCAGCAAAACGGGGAGCGGCCGATTTGCCGCTCCCCGTCTGTCTGTATCCGCTCAGTCCTGATCCCAGTTGTGCCAGACGTTCTGCACGTCGTCGTTCTCCTCCAGGAGGTCGATGAGCTTCTCCATATTCTTGATATCGTCCTCGTTCTCCAGTTTGACATAGTTCTGGGGAACCATCTCCACCGCGGCCTGGACAAAGGTGTAGCCCTTCTCCTCCAGGGCGGCCAGCACGGAGCCAAAGGCGTCGGGATCGGTGTACACCTCGAACACCTCGTCCTCCACCTGCATGTCGTCGGCGCCGGCGTCCAGGGCGTCCATCATGACGGTGTCCTCATCCAGATCCTCTTTCTCAATGACGATCACGCCCTTGCGGTCGAAAGACCAGGACACGCAGCCGGTGGCGCCCAGGCCCTTGCCGTACTTGTCCAGCAGGTGGCGCACCTCGGGGGCGGTGCGGTTGCGGTTGTCGGTGAGGGCATCCACGATCACGGCCACGCCGGAGGGGCCGTAGCCCTCGTACACCACGTTCTCGTAGCTGTCGGTGTTGCCGGAGCCCAGAGCCTTGTCAATGGTGCGCTTGATGTTGTCGTTGGGCATGTTGGCGGCCTTTGCCTTGGCGATGACGGTGGCCAGGCGGGAGTTGTTATTGGGGTCGCCGCTGCCGCCGGTCTTGACCGCCACGATCATCTCGCGGGCGATCTTGGTAAATATCTGAGAGCGCTTGGCGTCGGCCGCACCCTTCGTCTTCTGGATATTGTGCCACTTGGAATGTCCTGACATATTGATTCGTTCCCTTCCTGCTATCGAAAATCAGCGGAACTAGTTTATCACGATTGCGGCGGCTTGGCAACCCCTTAGAGGTAGGAAAAGACCTCTTTATGCCGATTTGTGGGGACAATCTCCACCTGGGGGAAGCCGGAGGACAGCCATTTGGCCAGTACGGGGCACACCACCTGCTCGGTGGGATAGTGGCCCGCGTCGATCAGGTTCACCCCCAGGGCTTTGGCGTCCAGGAAGCCGTTGTACTTGACATCCGCGGTGACAAAGGTGTCGCACCCCAGGGCCAGGGCGTCCCGCAGCATGTCGGCGCAGGCGCCGCCCCCCACGGCCACCCGGCGCACCGGCCGGCGGGCATCCACATAGCGCACCCCGTTGGCCCCCAGGGCCTCCTTCACAAAGGCGGCGAAGGCAGGGGCGTACATGGGCGCACCGACGGTATTGCCCACCCGGCCAATGCCGTAGGGCCGGCCGGAGGCGTCCACCCCATCCTGATGGAGCTGCTCAATCTGCACCAGGCCCAGCTTTTGGGCCAGGGCGTCGTTGACGCCGCCGGCCACCGCGTCCAGGTTGGTGTGGGCGCAGATGGCGGCGATTCCGTGCTCAATCAGGGACAGCAGGATGCGGCCATCCGGGCCGCCGTCGGTCACCGACCTGGCAGGATGGAAGATCACCGGGTGATGGGAGACGATCAGCTCCGCCCCCACCTCCGCGGCCTCTGCCGCCACCTCCTCGGTGATGTCCAGGGAGACCAGGATTTTTGTCACCGTCCGGTCTCCCCGCCCCACCAGAAAGCCGGCGTTGTCAAAGTCCATCTGCAGGGAGAACGGAGCCAGCCCGTCCAGATACTGATATACCTCTCTTACCGTTGCCATGACAGCCATTCCTCCTTCATGTCCAGCAGGCCCTGGAAAACCTGCTCCATCTCTGCCAGCCGCTGGGCATCCTCTGCCCGGGTGGATCGGCGCAGGCCCGCCGCCGCCCGCTCCGTCTGGTGCAGCAGGCGGTTCAGATAATCCGCACGCAGAGGGGCCTGCTCCCCCTCCTGCTGGCATCCGGCCCAGAGCTCCGCCGGCGTCAGCTCCCGCATGGGGCCTGCACGTACCACAAAAATGGTGTAAATGGTATCCCCTTCCCTGCTCAAAACCTCCCGCCGGATGGCGTATCCGTGGGCCTGGAGCCACTGGCGCAGGAAGGGCTGGGCGCTCATGGGCTGAAGCAGCAGCAGGCAGTCCCGTTCCCAGATCCAGGGGGCGGCGGCCAGGATGGCCGCCACGGTCTCCCCGCCCATCCCGGCAATGGCGATGGTGTCCGCCTCCTCCGGACGGATGGCGGACAGGCCGTCACACAGGCGAAAATCCATTTGGTTGGTCAGGCCGTATTTTTCCGCCGTGCTTCGCGCCCGATCCAGGGGGCCCTGCCGCAGGTCAGAGACCACCGCACGGGAGATCACCCCCCGCTGCAGCAGCCAGACAGGCAGATAGGCATGGTCAGTGCCCACATCCGCAAACCGCGCCCCCCAGGGCACCAGCTCCGCCACAGAGCGCAGGCGGGGCGAGAGCTCCATGTTTCTCAAATACGTCACCTCCGGAGAAAAAAAGAGGCGGCTTTTAACCGCCTCTGAAACTGTCGAAAAAGTGGCTTTGCCACTTTTCGAGCAGGATGCAGTCCGCCGCGCGCAGGATTTGTTCGCCTGAAGCGGACAAATCCCACACTTGCGGCCTGAGAAGTGTTTTCTCCGACGCACATGTCGCCGGAGAAAACAGATTTCAATTTTTTCGCGCCTGCGGGCGCGAACTCTGCGAGGCTTTTTCGACAGACTGAGAGGCGGCTTTTAACCGCCACTCCTTTTTGAGCCGCTCAAACTTCTTACTTGGCCTCGGCCATGCTGGCGTTGATGCGCTCCAACAGCTCATCCACCTGCACGCCATGCACCATGCAGGCCTGCTCCACCGTCTCCCCGCGGGAGGAGGGGCAGCCCAGGCAGTGCATGCCGATGGACAGGAAAATGGGGGCCGTCTCCGGCGCGATGTCCAGAATATCGCCAATGATGGTATCTTTCGTAATCTGAGCCATAGGGGGAATACCTCCGATTCTCTAGGATATGAGTAGTATATCCTATCTTTCGCCTTTTTGCAAGAAGGAGATTCATTTTTCCGCTGGAATCCGCCGCCATTTTTTTGTAGGTTTGTCAAACATATTGGACAGTGAATTCATTCGGAGAAAGCCAGCTAAG
>NZ_JAHZDL010000039.1:12696-21633 GCF_019422385.1 Flavonifractor sp. | reverse complement strand
CGGTCAGCACCTCGCCCAGCAGCTCGGCGAACTTGGCGGCGTGCTCGGCCTCCTCCAGAGCGGCCTTCTCCCAGTACAGGCCGATCTCGGGATAGCCCTCGCGGTGAGCCACGCGGGACATGGCCAGATACATGCCGACCTCGGAGCACTCGCCCTGGAAGTTCTCACGCAGGCCCTGGATGATCTCCTCGGGAGCGCCCTTGGCCACGCCCACCACGTGCTCGGCAGCCCAGGTGCGGTCGCCACCCTGGAGGACGAACTTCTCCTTGGGGGCCTTGCAGATGGGGCAGAAGTCGGGGGCGGTGTCACCCTCATGCACGTAACCACAGACGGAGCAAACCCACTTTTTCATGTTTCATTACCTCCTAAACATATTCACCATTTTTTACTTTGATCTCATTGTGTAGAGAAATAGTAATCAGTAATAATTATTATTTCTGATAATAAGATAGCACAACTTAACTTCTTCGTCAAGCCCTTTTTGAAATTTTGGGAGGAAATTTTTCAGAGGGATCCGCCTGACGGGCCCTGCAGCAGACCGTCCAGCTCCTCGCGGGTAAACAGGGCGTTGAGCACCTCCAGCATGGCGTTGGGGGACAGGTGTTCGGGCAGCTCCAGCCGCTGGAGCAGGGCACGCCGCTTCTCCCCGGAGCCGGGGCCGCCGGACAGGCCCAGGGCGAAGAGATCCGCCTTGGTGATGGGCCGCCCGGCCGGGGCGGCGTCCTCCCCTTCCTCGTCCAGGAAGGTGGCCCCCGCCCGGCGGAGGGCGGCCTCCAGCACCTGGGGACGCATGCCCTCCACCCCCAGCTTGCCCTCCTTGCCGCCCTGGCGCTTGCGGCGCTCCTTGCCGTAGATGTCGGGCACATAGGCGTGCTTCACCCGGTCCGGCGGCAGGCTGCCCTTCAAATGGTTGCGGATCACAAAGCCCGCCCCGTCCGGATCGGTGAGGACGATCAGCCCCCGCTTCTCCGCCAGGCGGTGCAGCAGGGCCAGCCGCTCCTTATCCTTAAAAATGCCGAAGCCGGAGGTCTCCACAATCACCGTGTCCACCAGCTGGGAGAGGGTGTTTTTGTCGTAGCGGCCCTCCACCACAATGGCCTCCCGGATGCGCAGCATGTCAGCGCCAGCCCAGGCAGGCGTAGCCGGCGTACCAGCCGCCCCCCAGGTACTCAGTGTAGAGGGCGCCGGGCCGGGCGCTCCCCCGCCACGGCTGCCCGTGGATACCCAGCTGGGCCAGCGGGACGCTGGACAGCCAGGCGGCCCCCCGCTCTCCCCGGAGCGTGAGCACCGCGGCGCCGTTCTCCAGGCGGACGGACTCCAGCTCCACCCCGTCCAGAGGCACCGGCCCCAGGGCGTCGGCGGCCAGCTCCCCGGCCTCGGCGGCGGCGCACAGCGCGGCCAGCTCGTCCCTGCGCACCGCCAGCAGGCGCTTGGCCTCCCGGCGCAGATGCTCCACCGCCCGGCGGCGGCTGCCTGCCGCCCAGTACCAGCCCGCGGCCCCCACGGCCGCGGCGGCGGCCACTCCCATCCAGGTCTTGTTCTTCATATTCAGGCTCCTTTCTTGACGGCCAGCTCCATGAGCAGGCCGATGAGCAGTTCCTCGCCGTCCGCCCCGGTGGACTTCATGGCCAGATCCGTCTCCCCGCAGCGCACCACCGCCCGGCGGCACCAGGGCAGGGAGAAGCGCCGGGCGGACTGCATCAGCCGCTCCGCCGGGTAGGAGGAGCGCATCCCCCACAGCTCCATCAGGTATTTGGTCCCCTTCTTGTGCTCGATGGCCAGCCGGGCGGTGTAGAGCTGCCGCAGCTGCTTGCCCAGCACGGCCAGCAGCTTGATGGGGGCCTCCTGCATGTGGAGGAGATCCCCCAGCACCGAGGCCGCCTGGTCAAAGTTTCCGGCGGCGATGGCATCGGTCATCTGGAACACCACCGCGTCCAGCTGGGGGGTGGCCACGGCGTCGATATCCTGCCGGGTCACCCGGTGGTGCCTGGCATAGGCCCCGATCTTGCCGATCTCGGAGATCAGGTTGTTCATCAGGTCGCCGCACAGGAAGATCAGGTACTTGGCGTCCTCGGTGCCGATGTCGTGATCCAGGGCCCGGAAGCGGCGGGAAATCCAGTCGATCAAGTCACCCTGGCCCTGCCGGTTGAAGGGCACCACGCTCCCCTTCTCCTTCAATAGGGCGGCCAGCCTGGTGCGGGCGTCTGATTTATATTCCAGCAGGTCGTAGACGAACACCAGGCACACGTAGTCGGGCAGATCCCGCAGCACCGCCGCCAGGGCGTCCTTGTCCCCCTTGAAGATGTCGTAGTCGCTGACCACGATCAGGGTGCGCTCGCTCATCATGGGCAGGCAGTCCACCATCTGGGCCAGGGTCTTCACGTCAAACTCCTTCCCGTTCATGGTGTGGAGGTTGAACTCCTCCATGCCGGCGGGCAGGAGCTTTTTTTTCATCTGCCCCAGGTAGAAATCCCGGAGGTAGGCCTCCTCCCCGTGGAACACGTAGAGGGTGCCGATGGTTCCCTCCTTAATATCCTTCTTCAATTTCTGATAGGCGGTGTTGTCCGCTTTTCCTTTGGGCGGCATGAAATCCCTCGTTTCTATGGTTGGGCGGTGACGGTGACCGTCCCCGACCAGTCGGTGCGGTAGATGTCGCACCCGGCGGCGGCCAGGCGCTCCAGGGTCTCGGGGGCCGGGTGGCCGTAGGTGTTGTAGCCGGTGGAGATCACCGCTGTCTCCGGCTTTGTCTCCAGCAGCAGCTCCTCCGAGGTGGAGTATTTGGAGCCGTGGTGGCCTGCCACCAGCAGCTCGATGTCGGGCAGATTGCCGTACTTCACCAGCCGGTGCTCCACCGCGCTGTTCATGTCCCCGGTGATCAGGGCGTCAAACTCCCCGGCGGTGCAGAGGATGGACAGGCCCTCCTCGTTGCCCCCGCCGGTGCCCAGGGGGCCGTAGATTGTCAAGGCGGCCTCCCCCAGCTCCACGCCGGTGTTCTCGCTGACAAACAGGGTCTCCACGCCCCGCTCCGCGGCCAGGGCGGTGATCTCCGCCCGCAGAGGGTCATCCTCCTCCACGTCAGGGAGCACCAGCAGGCCCACGTCCAGCCGGTTGAGCAGCTCGGGCACCCCGCCGGCGTGGTCCTGGTGGTAGTGGGTGAGCACCACCAGATCGATGCGGCTCAGGCCCAGATCCTGAACGTAGTCGGCGGCCACGTCGCCGGGATCGGCAGAGCCGGTGCCGCCGCAGTCCACCAGGGCGGTACGGCCGCCGGAGGTGAGGGCCACCGACAGGCCCTGGCCCACATCCAGCACCGACACGGTGAGGGCGCCGCCCGTCTGGGCGGCGGCGTTGAGCACCAGGGCCCCGCACAGGGCGGCGGTCCCCAGGCCGATGGGCACCAGGGGCCGCTTCTTCTCCCCCCGCCAGAGCAGGTAGAGCAGCAGCAGGCCGTACACCAGCGCCAGCCACAGCCTGAGATACACCGACTGGGTGGACACCGAGGCGAAGGGCAGGCGGGCCAGGGCCGCCGTCACCTTCTGGACAAACCATACCGCCAGGGACACGGGCCAGGCCAGCACCCCGGCCAGGGCCGGGAGGGCCAGCCCCGCCAGCGACACCGCCAGCCCGCCCAGAAAGGCCAGGGAGAAGGCCCACAGGGTGAGCAGGTTGGCCAGGGGCGCGATGAGGGACACCGAGTGGAAATACACCGCCGTCAGGGGCGTGGTGAACACAATGGCCCCCAGGGTGGTGGACAGGCTGGCGAACACGAACTCCCCCGCCAGCCTGCCCAGCCGGGGCCAGAAGCCCTTGGGCTCGCTTGGGAGCAGGATCCGGAGCCTGTCGTTCAGCGGCCCGGTAAACAGGTAGATCCCCGCCACCGCGGCAAAGGACAGCTGGAGGGACACACTGGCCGCCGCGTAGGGGTTCTGGACCAGCAGAAGCATCAGGATGGTGAGCAGCGAGGTTGGCCGGTCGTCCTCCCGCCCCACCAGGGGCGCCAGCAGCAGCATGGACTGCATGAAGGCCGCCCGCAGCACCGCCGGGGTATTGCCCACTGCGGCGGCGAAGAAGAACATAAGGGCGATGCTGATCACAGCGGTGCGCCGCCTCCACGCCCCCAGCAGGGCGGCCAGGCACCCCGCCAGAAAGGACACGTGAAGGCCGGACACCGAGATCACGTGGGACAGGCCGGTACGCCGGAGGGCGGCGTACTCGCCCCCGTCCATACCCGCATCCTCGCCGGTGATCAGGGCGGTGACCAGGGGCGCGGCCCAGTCGGGGAAGGCCCTCTCCACGCTGTCCTCCAGGGCCCTGGCCGCATAGGACGGCCACGTCCACCAGGGCGGGCTGGCCGGGCGGGATACCTCCGCCTCCCCCTCGCCGTAGGCCACCAGCAGGATGCCCTTGGCGTAGTAGTAGTCGGTGTGCTCCCCGGCGATGGTGTCCGCCAGGCGCAGCTCCGCCGGAACGGTCAGCGTGTCGCCGGGCCGCAGATCGGGGGACGGGTCGTCCAGGTACAGCCGGGTGGAGATGGGCAGGCCCCTCTCCGGGCGGAGATACACCAGCACCGAGCTGCCGTAGGCGGTCTCCCGGGGCCAGTCCGCCGCCGTGGCGGAGATGGTGCCCTCCGTCCCCGCCAGGGCTTGGGCCGGGGCGTGGGTCATCTGGCCATAGGTACCCGTCCACATCAGCCCCGCCGCCAGACCCAGGCAGGCCAAAAGCGCCCGGAGGCGGTTGTCCCCCTGGAGCAGCAGGCCCAGCAGCGAGACCAGGGCACACACGGCTCCCGCCGGGAGCAGCAGGCCCTCCGGCAGCAGATACACCGCCAGGAACACCGCCGCCGAAAAGGCGCCGGCAAACCACGCCAGCTTACGCATGGGGCGGCCTCGGGTCGTCAGTCCGGCCCAGGAGATAATCCGTACTGGTGTGGTAGAGCTCCGCCAGCTTGAGCAGGGCCCACACCGGGATCTCCCGGATGCCCTTCTCGTAGCGGCGGTAGACCTCCAGATTCATATTCAGGTGGGCCGCCACCGCCCGCTGGGTCAGATCGCTGTCTACTCTGAGATCCGCAATACGGCGAAAATACATACTATCACCTGAACACATTGTCGTTGGGCCGCGCTGTGGAATGGCACCATGCCATTCGGTGTTATTTTATCAGACTGATACCCCTATTGCAAGCCGAAGTGGGGGCGCGGTATCAAATGCCTCTGGCAATTTCGTGCGGGCTGGTGTATACTACGGATCGGGAATGATTTCCCTTGACCTTCCACCCGGTGGAAGGTGTATGGTAAGCATAAGCCGAGGTGATTTGCGTGAAGATAAACGAGGTAGAGCAGCTGGTTGGAATTTCAAAGCGGAATATCCGCTTCTATGAAAAGGAGGGACTGCTCTCCCCCGGTCGGAACGCAGACAACGGCTACCGGGATTATGGTGAGGAGGATGTGGAGACCCTGCGCAAGATCAAGCTGCTGCGCAAGCTGGACGTGCCCCTGGAGGAGATCCGGCGGATGCAGCAGGGAGAACTTACCCTCGCCGACGGCCTGCTGCGCCACGTCATCCAGCTGGAGCGGGCCCAGAAAAACCTGGGAACCATGCGCTCTCTCTGCCAGGAGCTGGCCCGAACAGACGAACAGCTCCCCAACCTGGACGCCGGCCGCTGGCTGGCAGAGATGGAGCGTATGGAGCAGGAGGAGGGAACCCAATTCGTGAACATTCGGAAGAAGGATACCAGAAAACGGTATGTGGGGCCGGTGGTGGCCGCGGCGGTGTTTGTGGGCCTCATGGCCGGTATCATCGGGCTGATCCTGTGGGCCATCTCCCTGGATCCCGCGGACGCGCCGCCGCTGTGGCTGCTGCTGATTCTCATCGCCGTCCCCTCCGCTGTGATCGTGGGTGTCCTGCTGGCCCTCTGGCAGCGGCTCAAGCAAATTCAAGGAGGAGAAGAGGATGCTGCTTCTAAATATTGAATATATCCCCGGCAAGCGGATCGAGGCCCTGGGCATGGTCAAGGGCAGCGTGGTGCAGTGCAAGAACTTCGGCAAGGACTTCATGGCCGGCATGAAGACCTTGGTGGGCGGCGAGATCGAGGGCTATACCGAGATGCTCAACGAGGCCCGGCAGATCGCCACCAAGCGCATGGTGGACGAGGCCATCGCCATGGAGGCCGACGCAGTAATCGCCATCCGCTACGCTTCCGCCTCCATCATGCAGTCCGCCGCCGAGATCTGCGCCTACGGTACCGCCGTCCGGGTGACGGGGGATGCCTGAGGCCGCCCCCGCAGCCAGTCCCTTCCAAAAAAGTGACAAATAGCTACAATTTGGGGCCGGGCCTTGCGCCCGCCCCCTTTTTGTCGTAAAATTGGGTTACATAACAAATTATGCCCAAGGAGGCATTTTCCGATGAAACGAAAGCGCCGCACCCGCCTGCTGTCCCTGTTCCTGGGCCTGTCTCTGGCCCTCTCCCCCGCCGCCCGGGCCCTGACCCCGGAACAGGCCGGAGATCTGCTGGATGTCTACTATATTGACGACGTGCCGGAGGAGGTGCTGGAGCAGTCCACCATCTCCGGCATGCTGGAGGCCCTGGGCGACCCCTATACCCAGTATTTCACCCCGGAGGAGTACGCCCTGTTCAGCAGCTCCCTGTCGGACACCGAGCTGGTGGGCATCGGCATCTCCTCCCTGATTACCGGGGAGGGCCTGTTGATTCAGCGGGTATATGAGAACACGCCTGCCGCCTCCGGCGGCCTCCAGGCGGGGGATCTGATCACCGCCGTGGACGGAACCGATATCGCCGGGCAGGACGGGGACACCATGACCGGCCTGCTGCAGGGTGAGCCGGGCACCCAGGTCGCCGTCACCTATCTGCGGGACGGCGAGAGCACCACCGTCAGCCTCACCCGGGCGGCCATCACCATCCCCACCGCCTACACCGAGCTGTGGGACGGCCACATCGGCTATATCGACTGCGACACCTTCGGCGGCGAGACGGTGGAGCACTTCACCGACGGCCTGGAGACTTACGGGGATCAGGCCGACCGGTGGATTGTGGATCTCCGGGGCAACGGCGGCGGCGTGGTGGACGCGGCCATCGGGGCGGTGAGCACCTTCTCCGGCTCCGGCCTGCTGGCCTATCTGAAGGACAGCGACGGCTCCTACGGGGCCTTCGGCAGCAACGACGAGGCCCTCACCACCGCCCCGGTGATTGTGCTGGCCGATGAGAATACCGCCAGTGCATCCGAGCTCTTCGCCTCCGACGTCCGGGACACCGGCGTCGGCATCGTCATCGGCTCCCGCTCCTTCGGCAAGGGGGTGGCCCAGATCGTCCTGGACGAGAACTCCCTGCCCGGCTATTTTGATGACGGGGACGCCATGAAGATCACCACCTACCGCTTCTACGCCCCCGGCGGCGGCACCACCGACACGGTGGGCGTGATCCCCCACCTGCTGGTGGATCCGGATCTGGCCGACGAGGTGGCCGTCCTCCTCTGCTCCCCCGCGCCGGAGGGCTCCACCGAGGGCTACCTTCGCCTGGACTTCAACCGGGTCTGGTATATCTCCCTGGAGCAGGCCTCCAGCCCGGAGTATCAGGCCGCCTTTACCGCCCTGCTGGAGGCCCTGCCCGTGGGGGTCACCCTCCAGAGCGGTACCGGCAGCAGTTGGGCCGCCGTCGAGCCTGCGACTGTGGCGGAGGCCTGCGGCCTCACCGGCTATCAGAGCCGGGGCTTCTCCGACACGGCGGGCTCCCCCTATGCCTCCCTCATTGACCGGCTGGCCGCCTACGGCATTGTATCCGGCTCCGGCGACGGCACCTACAACCCGGAGGGCAGCCTTACCCGGGCGGAGCTGTGCGCCCTGCTGGCCAAGGCCCTCAACTGCCGGGTGCCCACCGGCGAGAGCCGCTTTACCGACGTGTCCATGGACGACTGGTACGGCATGTGCGTCAACGCCGTGGCCGCCCTGGGTCTGGTGGAGGGCGTGGGCGGCGGCCGCTTCAACCCCGACGGCACCGTTACCCAGCAGGAGCTCATTACCATCGCCGCCCGTCTGGGCCAGCGGCTGGGGATGGAGCTGGAGCTGGCTGCCCGGGATATCCCCAACGGCGCGGCGGACGGGGACGCCTACCAGTCCTATGCCTCCTGGGCCAGGGAGTCCGTGTGGCTCCTGGCCGAGAGCCAGACCGGCCTGTTGGGAAACACCATCAGCCTGCTGTGGGCGCCCTTGACCGATATCGACCCCGGCGCCCCCGCCACCCGCGCGGAGGCCGCCGCCTTAACCTGCTCTCTGCTTACCTATCTGGGTATTCTTCCTTCTTAAAATAGGGAAGGCCCCCGGAACCCATTCAAACTGGTTCCGGGGGCCTTCCCTATTTTCCCGGGGAATCCGGGCGGAGGCCGCCCGGATTCCCCCAACAGCTTGTCGTCCGCCTCGCCGCTTCTCCAAAAGCCTCGCAGAGTTCACGCGGCCGCAGCCGCGTGAATGAGACCAAAATCTGTTTTCAGCCGCGACATGCGCGTGGCTGAAAACACATCTCGGCCCGCAAGTGTGAGCCCTGCCCGCCTATGGCGGCGGGCAGGGCTTGCGCGCTGTGGGCCGCAGTTTTTTCAAAAAAGTGGCTTTAGCCACTTTTTTGAGGCGCTAGCCCAGCAGCAGCTTGTCGTCCGCCTCGTCCGACCCGCTGGCCTTGCTGAACAGGTTGAGCAGCTGCCTCCCAAAGAGGGGCGGGGCCGATGGCCCCGCCCCTCTTTGGGTTCCCTTTATTTTTTCATGCTCGGCGGAAATGAATTCCGCCTGCGCCAAGGTTTTGCCAGAGGCAAAACGCTTGCGCGGCCAAAGGCCGCCCCATCCCAGATGGGGCCCCGTGGAGCAGCTGACCGCTTTATCCCAGCAGCAGCTTGTCGTCCGCCTCGTCCGACCCGCTGGCCTTGCTGAACAGGT
>NZ_JAHZDL010000039.1:0-12596 GCF_019422385.1 Flavonifractor sp. | reverse complement strand
CTTGTCGTCCGCCTCGTCCGACCCGCTGGCCTTGCTGAACAGGTTGAGCAGCTGCTCCACGGTCAGCTTTCTCTTCTCCTCGCCGGACACGTCCACGGCGATGCGGCCCTCATACATCATGATCAGGCGGTTGCCGTGGGCAATGGCATCCCGCATGTTGTGGGTGATCATGAGGGTGGTGAGCTTGTCCCGCTGGACGATCTTCTCGGTGGTGTCCAGCACCTTGGCCGCCGTCTTGGGATCCAGGGCGGCGGTGTGCTCGTCCAGCAGCAGCAGCTTGGGCTTCTTCAGGGTGGCCATCAGCAGGGTCAGGGCCTGCCGCTGGCCGCCGGAGAGCAGGCCTACCTTGCTGGTCAGCCGATCCTCCAGGCCCAGATCCAGGATCTTCAGCAGCTCCTTATACTGCTCCCGCTCGGCCCGGGTGATGCCGGGGCGGAGGGAGCGGCCCTGCCCCCGGCGGGCGGCCAGGGCCAGGTTCTCCTCGATCTGCATGGTGGCGGCGGTGCCCATCATGGGGTCCTGAAACACCCGGCCGATGAACTTGGCCCGCTTGTGCTCGGGCAGGCGGGTCACGTCCTGTCCGTCGATGACGATGGAGCCGCTGTCCACCGGATAGACGCCGGCCACCAGGTTGAGCAGGGTGGACTTGCCCGCGCCGTTGCCGCCGATCACCGTCACAAAGTCCCCGTCGTTGAGGGTGAGGGACACGCCGTTCATGGCCCGCTTCTCGTTGATGGTGCCGGCGTTGAAGGTTTTGTAGATTTCCTTGATCTCAAGCATGGGTCTGCGCTCCTCTCTTGCCCGCCTTGCTGAAGTAGCGGGACTTCCAGTAGGGGATGGCCAGGAAGGCGGCCACGATCAGGGCGGTGACCAGCTTCATGTCGTCGGGGTTGAGGCCCAGCCAGATGACCACCTGGTACACCAGGTAGTACAGCACCGCGCCGATGGCCACGGCCAGCAGCTTCAGGCCAAAGTTGCGGAACACCCTGGAGAAGAGCACTTCACCGATGATCACGGCGGCCAGGCCGATGACGATGGCTCCCCGGCCCATATTCACGTCGGCAAAGCCCTGATACTGGGCCAGCAGGGCGGAGGACAGGGCCACCAGGCCGTTGGAGAGCATCAGGCCCAGCACCTTGGACACGTTGGTGTTGATGCCCTGGGCCCGGGCCATGTTCTGGTTTGCGCCGGTGGCCCGCAGGGAGGAGCCCAGCTCCGTGCCGAAGAACCAGTAGAGCACGGCGATGATCACCACCACGAAGATGGCGCCGATGAAGATCGGGTTCTGGATGCTCAGCGCCCGCACGTCCCGGGAGGAGAGCAGCACGTCGTACTGTATAGAGTTGATGGGCCGGTTGGCCTGCCCCATGATGCGCAGGTTCACCGAATAGAGGGCCAGCTGGGTCAAAATACCGGCCAGGATGGCGGGGATGCCGCACAGGGTGTGGAACACACCGGTGGCTAGGCCCGCCAGCAGCCCCGCCAGGAAGGCCCCCAGCAGGGCCGCCGGCCAGGGCAGGCCCGCCATGGTGAGCATGATATACACCGCGCCGCCGGTACACATGGTGCCGTCCACGGTCAGATCGGCCACATCCAGGATCTTATAGGTGATGTAGACCCCGATGGCCATGATGCCCCAGATAAGGCCCTGGGCCGCTACGCCCGGCAGGGCGTTGATCAGGTGCATGAAGTTCAAGTTCATTCCTCCTCAGCCCCCGTGAAGCGAGGGCTGTTTTTTTACGCCAAAACCAGCGGAAGGACAGAATCCTCCCGCTGGCTGTTGGTTCTGGTTGTGGGCCGGGTTACTCGGCCGCAATGGCCTCGTAGCCCTCCGGGGGTGTCAGGCCCAGGGCCTCGCAGTTGGCCGCGTTGTACTTGGGGGTGAAGTTGGGGGCGTAGGCGATCTCCATGGTGGCGGGATCGGCCCCGTTGACCAGGATCTCGTAGGCCATCTCAGCGGTCTGGCAGCCCAGATCATAGTAGCTGATGGACAGGGTGGCCACGCCGCAGCCGGAGCAGATGCCCTCCTCGCCGGCGATGATGGGCACGCCCGCGGGCACCGCGATGTTGCCGATGAGCTCGGCGTTGGTGGCGGCGGTGTTGTCAGTGGGGATATAGAGCACGTCGCTCTCCGCGCAGGCGGTGGTGACCACGGCGGACAGGTCGTTGGAATCGGAGAAGGCGTACTCCGTGCAGGTGTAGCCCATCTCCTCCAGATAGCCCTTCACGGTCTGTACCTGGTAGTCGGAGTTGGGCTCGGCGGAGCAGTAGACCAGGCCCACGTTCTGGGCGTCGGGGAACCACTCCTGGAGCATGGCCGCCTGCTCGTCCAGGGGGGCCAGGTCGGAGGTTCCGGACACGTTGATGCCGGTGGTGCCGTCGAAACCGTCGATGCCCAGGGCCACGCCGTACTCGGTGATGGAGGTGCCCAGGATGGGGATGTCGCCGGTGGCGGCCACAGCCGCCTGGAGGGCGGTGGTGCCGTTGCACAGGATCAGATCCACGCCCTGGGACACAAAGTTGTTGATGATGGTGGTGCAGTTGGCCGCCTCACCGGAGGCGTTCTGCTCCTGGATCTCCACAGAGGTGCCCAGCTTCTCCTCCAGGGTCTCGATGAAGCCGCGGGTGGCCTCGTCCAGCGCCACGTGCTGCATCTGCTGACAGATGCCCACCACGAAGGTCTCGCCCGCCGCGGCGGGGGACTCGGTGCCGGCCGCGGGGGACTCGGTGCCGGAGGGCGTATCGGACGTGCCGGTGCCGCCGCAGGCGGCCAGGCCAAGCGCCAGAATGCCGCTCAGGCCGAGAGCGGCCAGCCTAGATAGCTTTCTCATAGTTGTCTCCTCCAATTCCTACTGCTCTTTAGCGATTTTAGTCGCTAAAGAAAGAACTTGTGCTCATTATACTCATCTGCGCGCCGCTTGTCAACGGGGAACTTCCCCATTCTTCACAGAATCTTCATTTTTCCCGTCCCCCTTTTCCCGGTTTTTTCATGGACTTTTTCGGAAGGATGTGATAGAATGGCCTCAAATTGTGGACAGAATTCCAATCGGAGGCAATGTCATTTTGAGGACAGATATTTTGGGCGTCGGCTTCGACGACCTGACCTTGGACGAGGCCGCTGCGGCCGGCGCAGCCCTGGTGGAGGGCGGCGGCTTCCACTACGCGGTCACCCCCAATCCGGAGTTCCTGCTGACCGCCCGGCACGATGAGCCCTTCCGGCAGGCCCTGCTGGGGGCGGATCTGGTGCTGGCCGACGGGGTGGGCGTGACCTACGCCGCGAAAATCCTGGGCCGCCCGCTCAAGGGCCGGGTGCCCGGCATTGAATTCGCCCAGCGGCTGGCGGCCTGGATGGCCGCCCACGGCAAGCGGCTCTTCCTCCTGGGGGCCAAGCCCGGTGTGGCCGAGCTGGCCGCCGCCAACCTGAAGGCCGCATACCCGGGGCTGATCGTCTGCGGCACCCACGACGGGTATTTCCAGGAGGACGGCCCGGTGGTGAAAACCATTCAGGAGTCGGCGGCCGACGTGGTATTTGTGTGCCTGGGCGCCCCCAAGCAGGAGCTGTGGATGGTGCGCAACGGCCCCGCCGCCGGCGCCCGCCTGATGGTGGGCCTGGGCGGCTCCCTGGACGTGTTTGCCGGGGTGGTGGAGCGGGCCCCGGAGGGGTTCCAGAAGCTGGGGCTGGAGTGGCTCTACCGCCTGATGAAGGAACCCCGCCGCATCGGCCGCATGGCCCGGCTGCCCCTGGTGCTCTTCCAGGCTGCAGGGGCGCGGCTCACCGGAGGGAGGACACGGGCTTGAAGGGCAGGCTGATTGTCTTTGAGGGCACCGACGGGTCGGGCAAGTCCACCCAGTTCCGGCTGCTCTGTGAGCGGATGGAGGCCGAGGGCCGCCCCTTCCAGCGGCTGATCTTCCCCCAGTACAGCGAGCCCTCCTCCGCCCTGATCCGCATGTACCTGGGCGGGGAGTTCGGCTCCCACCCCTCCGACGTGAACCCCTATGCGGCCTCCACCTTCTATGCGGTGGATCGCTACGCCTCCTGGAAGAAGGTGTGGGGAGGGTACTACCAGGGCGGCGGGCTGGTGCTCTCCGACCGGTACACCACCTCCAACGCCGTCCACCAGGCCTGCAAGCTGCCGGAAGACCAGTGGGAGGGCTTCTTCCGCTGGCTCTTTGACTTTGAGTGCTCCAAGCTGGGCCTGCCCCTGCCCGATCTGGTGGTCTATCTTGACATGCCCACCGACCGGGCGGTGCACCTGCTCCGCAGCCGGGAGGCGGCCACCCACACCCACGGGGACATCCACGAGGTGGATACCGATTACCTGGCCCTGTGCCGCCGCACCGCCCTGCGGGCGGCGGATTGCCTGGGCTGGGTCAGGATCCCCTGCGTGGACGGCGCGGGCGCCCTGCGCAGCGTGGAGGACATTCACCGTGAGATCTGGGGGCGGGTCGCCCCCGTTTTGGGAAAGAGCGAGAACACTTAACTTAAAAAAGGGAAAGGTGCTGTTGCAACATGGTAGCCATTCTGCTGGGAACGGGATTTGAGGAGAGCGAGGCCCTGGTGCCCGCCGATCTGCTGCGCCGGGCCGGCGTGGAGGTCTGTCTGGCGGGCATCGGCGGGACACAGATCACCGGTGCCCACGGCATCACCGTCACCGCCGACTGCGCCCTGGAGGCGCTGAATGCCGACGCGCTGGACATGCTCATGCTCCCCGGCGGCCTGGGCGGCGTGGAGGCCATTCAGGGAGAGCTCCGCGCCCAGGCCCTGATCCAGCGCTGCTACGACGAGGGCTGCTGGCTGGCCGCCATCTGTGCCGCCCCCACCATCCTGGCCAATCTGGGCTTCCTCGACCGGCGGCGGGCTGTGTGCTACCCCGGCATGGAGGAGCTGATGGGCTCCGCCGTGGTGCAGAAGGGGACTCCCGTGGTGGTGGACGGCCACATCGTCACCGCCGAGGCCGCCGGCTCCGCCTTCCCCTTCGGCCTGAAGCTGGTGGAGGTGCTCAAGGGCGCCGACGCCGCCCGGAAGGTGGCCCATGACGTCCACTATCACGGCTGAGAAGGCCGCGCTGCGCCGCCGTGTCCGGGCGTATCTGGAGGGCCTGTCCCCCAGGCAGCGCCGGGAGAGCGACGACGCCCTCTTCGCCCGCTTCCTCTCCCTGCCCCAGGTGGAGGCGGCGGACACCCTGCTGCTCTACCACGGCATGGGGGCGGAGCCGGACACCGCCCGTCTCTTCCCCGCCCTGTGGGCCAGGGGGAAGCGGCTCTGCCTGCCCCGGTGCCTGCCCGGCCATGGGATGGAGGCCCGGCTGATCCGGCCGGACAGCGCCCTGGTCCCCCACCGTCTCGGCATGCTGGAGCCGGGGGAGGACTGCCCCCCGGTGGACCGGGCGGACATCGGCCTGGTGCTGGTGCCCGGCCTGGCCTTCGACCTCTCCGGCGGGCGTCTGGGCCAGGGAGGCGGGTTCTATGACCGCTGGCTGGCCGGTTTTTCCGGCTTCACCGCCGCCCTGTGCCGCGCCCCGCTGCTGCTGGAGCGTCTCCCCGCGGAGGGGCATGATCTCCCGGTGGCCCTGGTGCTCACCGAGGAGGGGCTGTACGGCCCGTCCGCACCTCTGACAGCGCAGAGCGGGGCCTGAGGCCCCGCTCCTGGCGCTCCACGGTACGTAACCGGTTCAGCAGCAGCCGTCGTTGCACCCGCAGTTGTTGCTGCAGCCGCAGTTGCAGCCGCAGCTGTTGCCGCTGCCGCCGCAGCAGCAGCAAATGATGATGAGAATCAGGACGATCCACAGGCAGCCGCTGCCACCCCAGCCATTGTTGCCAAAGCACATGTTTGTTTCACCTCGCTTGCTTCATCTGGCCCATACTATGCGGCCGGATGCGGGGTGGTTCCCGTCTGGGTGCCGGCGCCTGTGAGAAGCCTTTTGTTTGATTGGAGTGGAACCCATGTCTCAGGAAGAATATCGGAACGAAGAACGCCGCCCCGCCCAGCACCGGAGCGCCGGCCACGGCGGGAAGCGGGTGGCCCCCTCCCATCCGGAGGGTGAGCGGCGCCCCGCCCCCCGCCGCCGGCGGAAAAAGCGCCTGGGCGCGTGGGGCGTGCTGCTCTATATCATTTTTGTGCTGGGCATCTCCGCCATTCTGGCGGGGGTGGGCTGGATGTGGGCCAACGACGTGCTGGCCCTGAACAAGGCCCCCCTCACCGCCACCGTGCAGGTCGAGGAGGGCGACACGGTGAGCGACGTGGCCGACAAGCTGAAGGAGGCCGGCCTCATCGAGTACAAGATGGTCTTCAAGCTGTTCTGCGCCCTCACCCATGTCTCCGGCCAGGCCGGGGAGGAGGACGCCAAGATCACCCCGGGCACCTACCAGCTGGACACCGATATGGACTACCGGGCCCTGGTCTCCAGCATGGGCTCCTCCTCCGCCAGCCGGATGGTCACCACGGTCACCATCCCCGAGGGCCAGACCGAGGCCCAGATCTTCCAGCTGCTGGAGGAAAAGGGAGTGTCCACCGTGGAGCAGCTGGAGGACACCGCCGCCAACTACGACTTCAACTTCTCCTTCCTCAAGGGGGTGCTGCCCCTGGGCGATCCCAAGCGGCTGGAGGGCTATCTGTTCCCCGACACCTACGAGTTCTATATGGGCGAGGATCCGGTGAGCGTGCTCAACAAGATGATCCTCCGCTTTGACGAGATCTTCACCGAACAGATGCGCGCCGACATCCAGGCCTCCGGCCACACCATCAACGACGCGGTGATCATCGCCTCCATGATCGAGAAGGAGACCGACGGCCAGGATCAGGCCCAGATCGCCTCGGTCATCTACAACCGCCTGGACAACCCCACCAGTGAGACGGCGGGCTATCTGAACATCGACGCCACCATCCTGTACGCCACCGGCGGCACCGAGGTGGATCTTAACGCCGACACCCCCTACAACACCCGCACCCACACCGGCCTGCCCCCCACGGCCATCTCCTGCCCCGGCGTGGACGCCCTGCGGGCGGCGGTGTACCCGGACGACACCAACTACTACTTCTACGCCCTGGGCGACGACGGACTGCACCACTTCTTCCGCACCTATCAGGGCCAGCAGGACTTTATTGCAACCCAGGAGCGGTATCAGTGATGGCAAAACGAATCGAATTGCTCGCCCCCGCCGGGGACATGGAGCGGCTGCGCATGTCCCTGGCCTACGGTGCCGACGCGGTATATCTGGCGGGCACGGATTTCGGCATGCGCTCCTTTGCCGGCAACTTCACCCCGGAGGAGCTGAAACAGGCGGTGGCCCTGTGCCACAGCCGGGGCGTGGCCATCCACGTCACCTGCAACACCATGCCCCGCAACGGGGAGATCGCCCGGATGCCGGAGTGGCTGGAGTACCTCCAGGAGCTGGGGGTGGATGCGGCCATCCTGGCCGACGTGGGGGTGCTCTCCCTGCTGAAAAAGCACGCCCCCAGAGTGAAGGCCCACATCTCCACTCAAGCCAGCGTCTCCAACTACCAGGCGGCCGCCGCCTGGTATGAGCTGGGGGCCAGCCGGGTGATCCTGGCCCGGGAGCTGTCCCTGGACGAGATCCGGGAGATCCGGGCCAAGACCCCCAGGGAGCTGGAGATCGAGGCCTTCGTCCACGGGGCCATGTGCGTCAGCTACTCGGGCCGCTGCCTGCTCTCCAACTATATGACGGGCCGGGACGCCAACCGGGGCGCCTGCGCCCAGCCCTGCCGCTATCAGTACGCCCTGGTGGAGGAGAAGCGCCCTGGCGAGTACTTCCCCATCGGGGAGGACGCGGGGGGCGCCTACATCATGAACTCCAAGGACATGTGCATGATCGACCATATCCCGGAGCTCATCGACGCCGGGCTGGACTCCCTGAAGATCGAGGGGAGGGCCAAGTCGGCCTACTACGCCGCCGTGGTCACCGGCGCCTACCGCCACGCCATCGATGCCGCCCTGGACGGCCGGCCCCTGGACCCGGTGTGGCGGGACGAGGTGGAGAAGGTGAGCCACCGGCCCTACTCCACCGGCTTCTACTTCGGGGAGCCGGGCCAGCACACCAGCCACTCCCGCTATGTCCGGGACTGGCAGATCATGGCGGTGGTCACCTCCTGCGCCCCCGACGGCACCGCCCTGTGCGAGCTGCGCAACAAGCTCTCCGCCGGGGATGAGCTGGAGCTGGTGGGCCCCGGCCTGAAGCCGGTGCCCGTCACCGTGGAGGGCCTCACCGACGGAGACGGGCTGCCCATTCCGGAGGCCCGGAAGCCCCAGATGCCCTTCTACTTTCGGCTGCCCATCCAAGCCCCTCCCCTCTCCCTCCTGCGCCGGAAGGCGGTGGGCCTATGACTGGCCGCCGACTGGACTACGATCTGCTGCGGGTGCTGTCCATGATTGGGGTGGTGTATCTCCACACCGCCGCCGCAGCCCTGCGCAGGCTGGGCAACCCGCTGTGGCACTTCTCAAACCTGGCCTCCTCCCTGGCCACCGCAGCAGTACCTCTGTTCTTCATGCTCTCCGGGGCGCTGCTTCTCTCCCAGCCTCAGACCGCCCGGCTGGACACCCTGTTTCGCCGGCGGCTGCCCAAAATCCTGGTACCCCTGCTGGCCTGGTCGGCGGCGGTCATCGCTGTCACCGGCGCTCTGGCCGGGCCCCAGGCCGCCCTGGGTAAGATCATCCCCCTGCTCAACACTCCGGTGCTGGTGCCCTACTGGTTCCTCTATGCCCTGGTGCCCGTTTACCTGATCTCCCCATTCCTGAAAAAGATGGCTGACGGCCTCACCTCCGCTCAGTGGAATTATCTGGTCGTGCTGTGGTTTGTCGCCTGCATCGGTATGGGCACCCTCCGGGATATGGCTCCAGCCGGGACGCTGAAAACCGTTGTCACTGTCCACTGGACCCTCAACCTGAACTTTATCGGCGGGTACTTGGGCTACTTTCTGCTGGGGGCCCGGCTGGCCCGGCTGGAGAAGCTGCCCCGCCGGGGCGTTCTCTGGGCCGCCGCTCTGACCTGTTTCGCGGTCATTGCCGTCGGCACCTGGTATGCCTCCGCAACTGCCGGCTCCTACAGCGAGGTATTCAAGAGCTATCTGCACCTGTTTTGTGCCGGGCTTGCCTGTGCCCTGTTCCTGCTGGCCCGCTCCTATTGGGAGGGACGGGAGAGCGGTCGGGCGGTCACCCTCCTCTCCGGTCTGTCCTTCGGGGTCTACCTGGTCCATCCCCTGGCCATCGAATTCTGGCAGCGGCTTTGGCTCACCCGGATTACCCCGGCAGTAGACACCATTCCTCTCCACCTGGCCTATTATCTGGCCATTCTGGTCAGCTGCCTGCTAGGCACCTTGCTTCTCATGTCCATCAAGCCCCTATGCTGGATATTTACCGGACAGAGCTTTGCCTCCGCTTGCCGGGAGTGCAACCTGTTCGCCCTGCTGCGGAGAAAGGAGCCGTCATGAGGGATTACCGGCGGAGCGCCCCGGCGTTCTCCCTGTGCGGGCTGTGCTGCGCCCTGTGTCCCATGCACCGGATGGAGAAGGGCTGCCCCGGCTGCGGCGGCGGGGAGGGGCACCAGAGCTGCGCCGTCATCCGGTGCGCCCTGGCCCACGGCGGGCCGGAGTCCTGCGCCTTCTGCCCCGGCTATCCCTGCCCCCGGCTGACAGAGGCCGCCCGCTTCGACTCCTTCGTGCCCCACCGGAACCAGCTGGAGCATTTGAACCGCTGGGCGGCAGCGCCGGAGGACTTTCGGGCGGAGCTGGCGGAGAAGAGCCGCCTGCTCACCGAACTGCTGGAACACTACAACGACGGGCGACACAAGAGCTTCTTCTGCACCGCCGTCAACCTGCTCCCCGCTGGGGACACGGCGGCGGTGGTGGAGCGTCTGGACGGCTCCCTCCCCCTGAAGGAGCGGGCCGCCCAAGCCGTCCGCCTGCTGAACGGGGCGGCGGAGGCCCGGGGCATCTCCCTCAAATTGAACAAAAAGCCGAAGTGCTAGGGCGGCCGAACCGGCCGCCCTGTTTTTCAATTTTATTTTATTGTTTGTCGTTAAAATTATGTTGATTTTTAGACTTATATTGTGTATACTGGCCTCAGTGAGGTGAACGCTGATGCCTACGAGAGGTTCCATCCCCGGCCGCCTGGGCTCCTTTATCCTGGGCCATATTCTGTGTTCTGTGCTGTACTTTTTCTTTTCGTTTCTCAATTTCAGGCAGGCAGACCCTGTTTCCTCCACAATCGCCGTGGTACAGATCTATCTGCTGCCGGCGGCGCTCTACCTGCTGGCAGGCTGCCTGTTCTCCCTGCTCCGACACTGGCCCAGGCCGGATCGGAAAACCGCTTCCCACTCTGTCCTTTTCCCCACCCTGTGCGCCTGGGGCTGGGTGGCCGCCAGCGCGGGCGTTGGCATCTTTGGCTCTCTTGCGGGTATTCCGGCACTGGAGGGCGCCGGCTCCTGGATGTTCTTCTCCACCGTCTACTGGGCCCCGGCCTCCGCCCTGTTTGTCTTCCTTTCCCTGTTGTACTCCCTGGGCGGACTCCCCTGGCTGTGGCTGGTCTGTGTCCCTTTGGCGGGCCTGCTGCCGCCCCTGCTGTTCTTTCTGGGCTCCCTTCTGCCCCACAGGTTCCGCCGGCCCCAGCCGCCGGCGCTCCCGGAAGGGGGAACTCCCGCATGAGGCATACCGGCTCTGTCCGCGGCCGCTTCGGCGGGTTTGCCGCCGGGCATTTTACCCTCTCTATCCTGGGGTTTGGGGGCTGGCTGCTCCTGTCCGGAGCGTGGGGTCTCCCTGTATTTCCCGTCTATGTGTACGTCCTGATGCTCCTCTATGTGCCGGCGGGCTGGGTGGTGTCCTCCCTGCGCCGCTGGCCCGCCCCGGATCTGAAAACCGGCGTCAAGGCCGTCCTGTACCCCGCCCTATGCGCCTGGATCTGGGCCTTCGGCGGGCTGTGGCTCTTCTCCTCCGGCGGCACCTTGCCGTCGGTGGGCTATCTGGGCCTTCAAATTCTCCTGTCCACCTTCCTTCTGGCCTCCCCCTCGGCCCTGTTCGTCCTGATGACCGGCCTCGCCTTTCTGGACGGGGCCGCCCCGTGGCTGTGGCTGCCCCAGGTTATTCTGGCGGGCCTGCTGCCGCCTCTGCTGTTCTTCCTGGGGTCCCTTCTGCCCCGGATCTCTCGGGAGGGTTATTATGATGAAAGCGAAAAAGGTTCCGATACTCCTGGTTCTCCTGGGCGCGCTCCTCGCCTCGGTCCTGCTCCTGACGGCGGCCCGGGGCAGGGACCGGCTGGCGGGGATTGCGCGGTTCGTGACTGTCAACCAGGCGGCACTGGAGGAGATTGCGGCAGACTGCCTGCGCGGCGGCCAGACGGCGGCGCGGTACAAAAGTGTAGAGATTGAGGGCGTCTTTCCCGGGGAGCACCGGATCGTGCAGTTCTTCTCCAGCGGCTTTGGCCTGGTCCCCTCCTCCACCTACTGCGGGTTTTACTACTCGGAGGACGGCGTCCCGGCCGCCTATCAGAATGTGGATGTCCCGCTGACTCCCGCCGGGGAGGACGCGTGGCGCTGGAGCGACGGAACGGACAACGGCGGCATGACCCGACGTATTACGGAGCACTGGTTCTCCTACCGGGCGTGGTTCTGAGCCGGACAGCTCCGGGAAAGGTGGTCTTCCATGAAAAGAAAGCGCGTCCTTAGGGCCGTTTTGGCTGCCCTGGTCGGCCTGCTGCTTCTGGCCGGTCTCCTCGCCTGGCGGCTGGTGCCCGGCTACGCCTCCGCCCTGCGCCTGAACTGGGGCATCTCCCTCCCCATTCTGGCCCGCCCTTCGCTGTGCTATGAGGCGGACTCCGGCCCCAGCTTCCACGGCGACGGGATCCGGTACCATGTGTTTTCCTACCAGTATGAGGATCCCGTCAGCCTCATGTTTGCCTGGGGCTCCGTGGAGCGGGAGACCATCTACTGTGACAGCTACCGCGAGGCCGCCGAGGCTTGGCTGGACGAAATTCAGGTTCCCGCCGGGGACCGGCCCGACTATGACGATTGCCTCTATTGGTATCGGGCCCAGGAGGACAACAGCGAGCTGCTCGTCTTTTGGGACGCGGAGCAAAACCGGCTTTACTTCCTCGAATCCTTTCTCTGACCGTTCAAGATCCCCGTTCTGCGCCGAAAATGGTTGACAACCGTGAAAAATATGATAGAATAAGGCAGTTGAAACGCCATGACGAAGCCAAGCGGATGCCCGTGCGCCGAGCGAGGAGGGGACAGTGGAAGCCCTCTGCGGCACGGCTCCGCAAGCCACTTCACCAGCCGCCCGGGACGACCGGGACGCCTCATCCCCGTTACCGGATGGCATGAGATGCCCTTCGGGGCAGATCAGGGTGGTACCGTGGAGTGAATACGCTCCGCCCCTGACATGGGGGCGGGGCTTCTTTTTTGCCCGGCAAAGCCCAAAATTTTGGAAGATAGGAGTTTGGTCTGTCCATGCACAAGAACTACGGTCTCAACGAGCTGCGCGAGATGTTCCTGAAATTCTTCGAGACAAAGGGCCATCTGCGCCTGCCCAGCTTCTCCCTCATCCCCCAGAACGATGCCTCGCTGCTGCTCATCAACAGCGGTATGGC
>NZ_JAHZDL010000038.1:0-21712 GCF_019422385.1 Flavonifractor sp. | reverse complement strand
ATCTGCTTATCCATAGCTTTATTATATCACATTTTTTCCTTTGTGCGGTGTTGCCAAAAAATTTTTTTGCAGCGGATCGGGCCCGCCGTTTGTATTCCAGGTGAAGGGAGTGAGGGAATGGAAGGCATACTGCGGCCCCGGCCCGGCCTGCTGGCCCGGCTGCGGGCGCTGCTGGCCGGCGGGCTGGAGGAGGGGGAGGCCCCTTTGATCCCCGATGCGGCCCGGGCCCTGCGGCGGCACGGGGACGCCGTGCTCCGATTGGCCTGCTCCTATCTCCACCAGCGCCCGGAGGCGGAGGACGTGCTTCAGGACACCCTGCTCCAGTATCTCCAGAAGGCCCCGCCCTTTTCCGGCGAGGAGCACGAGAGGGCCTGGCTGCTGCGGGTGGCGGCCAACCTGTGCAAAAGCCGGCTGAGCTACTGGAAGCGGCACCCCCAGGAGGAGCTGAGCGATCTGCTGCCCGGCCGGGCGCCGGAGCCGGAGCTGTCGGCGGTGTGGGACGCGGTGGGGGCCCTGCCTGCCCGCTACCGGGGCGTGATCCACCTGTACTACTACGAGGGCTACACCACCGTGGAGATCGCCCGGATTCTGGGGGCCCGGGAGTCCACCGTCCGCTCCCTGCTGGCCCGGGGCCGGGAAAAGCTGCGGGCCGTACTGAAGGAGGGGTATGACTTTGAAGGATAGAAGCGCCTACCGGCGTCTCATGGACGCCGTGGTGGTGACGCCGGAGCTGGAGGAGCGGGTGCTGGAGGCGGTGGCCCGCCGGGCAGAACGGAGGCCCGTGATTCCGGCAGCACGGCGGCGGATCCTGACGGCCTGCGCCGCCGCGGCCTGCTGTGTGGTGCTGGTTGTGGCCCGACCGTTCTACGGGGGGCCCGCAGTTACGGCCACGCCCCCGGCGGCGGTGCAGGGCGGCTATGGCTCGGTGGAATACGACAGCCCCCAGGCCCTGGCGGAGGCCCTGTCCTGGCCCCTGGCAATCCCCACGGCCCTGCCGGAGGGGTACAGTCTCCTGCTGGCTCAGAGCCTCCCGGGTGAGCTGGCGGAGCTGCGCTGGTCGGACGGGACGGACACCCTCTGCTACCGCATGGCCCCCGGCTCGGAGGACATCAGCGGGGACTACACCCAGTACGGGGAGATATCCACCCGTGCCGTGGGAACCCGGTCGGTGCAGTGCCGGGGGGAGGGCGGCATGATCTACACCGCCGTGTGGACGGCGGACGGATACAGCTGCTCCCTCTCCGCCAGCGGCGGCCTCTCCCCAGCGGAGCTGGAGGGCATCCTGTCCAGCATACAGTCCATAGAAAAAGGGAAGTGAGACGCCTGTCTCACTTCCCTTTTGTGGTTACCCGCTTGATGACCTTCAGCCGGGCAAACTCCTCCCGCTCCTTCTCCTCCAGGGCGTCGGTGATGAAGCGGATGGTCTCGTCCAGGCCGGGTATGACGATATTCTCCAGGGCATTGGCCCGCTTCTGGGTCTTTTTGATGGCGTCGGCCAGGCGGTAGATGGAGGTCTCCACCTCCGCCAGCCGCCGGGTGAGCTCCTTGACCTTGTGGAACTTCAAATAGCACTCGTCCAGCTCCGAGCAGGTCTCCCCCAGGCCGTACTCCGGCCGGGGGGGCGGAGACTGTCCGGGGATGCGGGGCAGCTCCACCCCCATCACCGAGCGGTACCGGAGGGTCAGGGAGTCGTCCACCTCCACCGCCTCGGCGATGCGGTCGCAGATGCCCAGGCGGATGTTGGCCGCCTGGAGGGCGGCATAGGCTTCGGTAAAGACGGTGTCAATCTGCCCCTGGAGCTCTTTTGCGGTGTCCATCATGCCCATGAGCTCCCGGATGAGGATGTTGCGCTTGCGATCCATCAGCTCAAAGCCGGTCTGGGCCAGGCCGCGGGAGTGCTTGGCGGCGATCAGGTTGCCCTTGGTGGGCAGAAGGTTGTTGGGCACGGCGGTTCAGCTCCTTTCCACGGCCCTCTCACTGCTTGCGGGCGAAGAGCTCCTTCCACGCGCCCTCCCGGTAGTGGGCCTCGATGGTCTTGGAGTCGATGCGATCCAGCTCGCTCTTGGGCAGCATGGAGAGCAGCTTCCACCCCAGCTCCAGGGTGTCCTGAATGCTGCGGTTGTCCGTCAGATTCTGGTTAATATATTTCTCCTCAAAGGCGCTGCCAAAGGCCAGGTACTGCTTGTCCAGCTCGCTGAGCTCGTCCTCGCCGATGACGCTGGCCAGGCTGCGGGCGTCCTGCACCTTGGAGTAGGAGGCGAAGAGCTGGTTGGACAGGTCGTAGTGATCCTCCCGGGTGAAGCCCTTGCCCACGCCGTCCTTCATCAGGCGGGACAGGGAGGGAAGGATGGCGATGGGGGGATAGATGCCCTTCTGATCCAGCTCCCGGTTGAGCACGATCTGCCCCTCGGTGATGTAGCCGGTCAGGTCGGGGATGGGGTGGGTGATGTCGTCATTGGGCATGGTGAGCACCGGCACCTGGGTCACCGAGCCAGGCTTGCCGTGGATCATGCCCGCCCGCTCGTACAGGGAGGCCAGGTCGGAGTACAGATAGGCGGGGAAGCCCTTCCGGGAGGGGATCTCCCCCTTGGAGGAGGAGAACTCCCGCAGCGCCTCGCAGTAAGAGGTCATGTCGGTGAGCACCACCAGCACGTGGTAGCCGTGCTCGAAGGCCAGGAACTCCGCCGCCGTCAGGGCGCAGCGGGGGGTGAGGATGCGCTCGATGATGGGGTCGGAGGCCAGGTTGAGGAACATGACCACCCGGCTCAGGGCGCCGGCCTCCTCAAAGGAGCGGCGGAAGAACTCGGCGGTGTCGTTCTTCACGCCCATGGCGGCGAAGACGATGGCGAACTCCCCGTCCTGGTTGGGCACCCTGGCCTGCCGCACGATCTGGGCGGCCAGCTCGTTGTGCTTCATGCCCGAGCCGGAGAAGATGGGCAGCTTCTGCCCCCGGATCAGGGTGGCGCAGCCGTCGATGGCGGAAATGCCGGTGTAGATGCAGCTGCGGGGGTACTTGCGGGAGACGGGGTTGATGGCGGAGCCGTTGATGTTCCGCCGCTCCTCGGGGTAGATCTCCCCCAGGCCGTCGATGGGTCGGCCCGCCCCGTCAAACACCCGGCCCAGCATCTCCCTGGACAGGGCGATGTCCATGCTCTTGCCCACAAAGTGGGTGGAGGCGTTCTCCAGGGAGATGCCCCGGGTTCCCTCGAACACCTGGAGCACCACCCGGTCTCCGTCGATGAGGATCACCCGCCCATAGCGGCGCTCCCCGTTCTCCAGGGTGATCTCCGCCATCTCGTCAAAGGCCACGTCCTTGACGCCCCGGAGGGCGATCAGGGAGCCGGACAGCTCCGACAGGCCGATGTATTCCAGTCTCATGTCAGTGATTCACCTCAATCTGTGCCGCGCTACCGGTTGGCCTCGTTGACCTGGCGGAGGGCCTCGTCAATGGCCTTGTCGTACTCGTCAAACTTCTCCTGGTGGTCGTTGGGCACCTCGTACTTCATTTTGGCCAGGGACTCGAAGATCCCCGTGGCTTTCAGCTGGGACAGGGGGATGGCCCGGGAGACGATGTCCCTGGCCCCGTGGTAGAGCTTGAGCATCAGCTCCATCATGCGCAGCTGCTTGTCCAGGGGCACGTAGGTGTCGATGGCGTGATAGGCGTTCTGCTGGAGGAAGCCCACCCGGATGAGCCTGGCGGTCTCCATCACCAGCTTCTGATCCTCGGGCAGAATGTCCGCGCCGATGAGCTTGACGATCTCCATCAGCTCCGACTCCTTCTGGAGCAGGTGGGCGATCTGGTGGCGGCTGTTGACAAACTCCGGCCCCACGTGCTCGTCATACCAGGGCTTGAGATCGTCGGCATACTCCGAGTAGGAGGTGAGCCAGTTGATGGAGGGGAAGTGGCGGGCATAGGCCAGGGCCCGATCCAGGCCCCAGAACGTGCGCACATAGCGCTTGGTGTTCTGGGTGACGGGCTCGGAGAAGTCGCCGCCCTGGGGGGAGACAGCGCCGATGACGGTGACGCTCCCCTCCTTCCCCTCCAGGGTCTTCACATAGCCCGCCCGCTCATAGAACTCCGCCAGACGGGAGGCCAGGTAGGCGGGGAAGCCCTCCTCGGCGGGCATCTCCTCCAGGCGGCCGGAGATCTCCCGCAGGGCCTCCGCCCAGCGGGAGGTGGAGTCGGCCATGAGGGCCACGTGGTAGCCCATGTCCCGGTAGTACTCGGCGATGGTCATGCCGGTGTACACCGACGCCTCGCGGGCGGCCACCGGCATGTTGGAGGTGTTGGCAATCAGGATGGTGCGGTTCATCAGGGGCTGCTGGCTCTTGGGATCCAGCAGCTCGGAGAACTCCTCCAGGGCCTGGGTCATCTCGTTGCCCCGCTCGCCGCAGCCCAGGTAGACGATGATGTCCGCGTCCGACCACTTGGCCAGCTGGTGCTGGGTCATGGTCTTGCCGGCGCCGAAGGGGCCGGGGATGGCGGCGGCGCCCCCCTTGCCGATGGGGAACAGGGTGTCGATGATCCGCTGGCCGGTGACCAGGGGCCGGTCGATGGGCAGGCGGTCGGCCATGGGCCGGGGGGTGCGGATGGGCCACTCCTGGGACAGGCGCAGCGGGTGCACCCCGCCGTGGTCGTCGGTAAGCTCCACCAGGGTCTCGGTCACGTTGTAGGCCCCGTCGGGAACCACCCGGGTGACCTTGCCGGACAGGCCGGCGGGCACCAGACAGCGGTGGAGGATCAGCGGCGTCTCCGGGCAGGAGGCGTACATCTGCCCCGGCGCAAGGGTATCCCCCACCTTCACGTGGAGGGTGGTGTCCCATTTCTTCTCCTGATCCAGGGAGGGCAGGTTGAGTCCCCGGGCGATGAAGGGCCCGCTCTTCTCCTCAATGACCTTGAGGGGGCGGGCGATGCCGTCGAAGATGTTGGTGAGCATGCCGGGCCCCAGGGTGATGGCCATGGGGGCCCCCTGCCCCACTGCGGGCTGGCCGGGCTTGAGTCCGGCGGTGTCCTCGTAGACCTGGACGGTGGCGGCGTCCAGATCCACGCCCACCACCTCGCCGATGAGGCCCTCGTCGCCCACGCTGACCATGTCCATCATGGCCAGGCCCTTGCCGCCAACCACCTTGACCACGGGGCCGTTGATGCCGTGGATCGTGTACTGCGCTTGCTTCATTCTGGAAGTACCGTCCTTTCGGATTCATCAGAGAGAGACAGGCCGAAGAGCTCGGCAAAGTGGCCGGACAGCTCCTCGGCGGCGCTGTCAAAGGAGGCGTCCACCCGCAGGCCCAGATCCGGGGACTCGGCCACCAGCCCGCCCATGCGGAAGTCGCCGGGCTGGAAGGTCAGGTGCATCAGCGGAACCGCGTCGGTCAGGAGCTGGCGCAGGCCCATGTCCTCCTCCCGCAGGGTGACCAGCACCTCCTTGGCGCCGTCGAGGTATCCCGCCGCCTCCGTCATCAGCGCGGCCATCCGCCGGGTGTAGGCGGCGGTACGGGTGAAGGCGGCGATTTTGGCCCGCACCAGGGCAAAGACCTCCTGGGCCATCTCCTTGCGCCGCAGGGACAGGGTGCGCTTGTTATCCAGCATGTGCCGGGACACGCCCCGGCCCGCCTCGGCCTGGATGCGGGAGACCTCGGTGTGGATGTAGTCATAGGCCTCCTTGAGCACCTCATCCTCCGCCTCCTGGATGCGCTGCTCCCGGCGGCGCTGCACCTCCTCCATGGCCCGCCGGCTCTCCGCGGCGGCCTCGGCCAGGATTTTGGCGGTGAAGCGATCCAGCTTCTGGTTGATATCAGGCATACTTGTTCCTCCTCGCGGGATCAGAGCTTGACCCCGATGGCCTCCCGGATGTACCGGGTGATGGAGTCGGGGGCGCGGCCCGTGCTGTGCCGGTCTGGGATCTCCACCACCAGGGGCCGCTGGGCGGTGAGCTTGAGCGGGGCGATCACGTCCCGGCACTGGTCGGCCAGATGTTCGGTAATGAGCAGCACGGCGATGTCCGGGTCGGCGGCGGCGGTCTGGATGGCGGCCCGTGCCAGGGCCTCCTCCCGCACCACCACGCCCTCGATGCCCGCCAGGCGCAGCCCCACCTGGGTATCCGTGCTGTCAGTGATGACGAAGTATTTCATACATAGCCTCGCAGAGTTTCGCCCGCCCCGCGGGCGAAATCAAATCAAAATCCGTGCGGAGCAGGACATGCGCCTGCGCAGCACACCGATACCCCTGGCCGCGGCGGCCAGGGCCACCCGCGCGGGCGCGGGTGAGGGGGGTATCGCGGTCATTGTGCCGCCCCTTGGGCGGCGCGGTGACCGCGTATCTAGGGGGGATGAAATCCCCCCTGGACTCGTTAGACGAAGAGCAGCAGCAGCGCCACGATCAGGCCGTACAGGGCCACGCCCTCGGCCAGGCCCACGAAGATCAGGGCCTTGCCGAAGGCCTTGTCGTTCTCGGAGATGGCGCCCAGGGCGGCGGAGGCGGAGGAGGCCACGGCGATGCCGCCGCCGATGCCGGACAGACCCACGGCCAGGGCGGCGCCCACGTACTTCAGGCCCTCGGCCATGCCTCCGGCGGCCGCGGCGGCCTCAGCGCCGGCGGCGGAGGCGCTGCCGCCGATGCCCACCACGCTGGCCAGCACCAGGAAAGCGAAGAAGGAGGCGATGTTGGCGCCCAGGGCCCGCTTGGCCTTCTGGCCGGTGTATTTGCGGATGCCGATGAGGAACAGGGGGGAGAACACCGCAAAGGCGGCAAAGAACAGGACGATGAATTTCAGCATGATGACTACCTCCTCCGCTCACCCGTTGATGCGGGCGGCGTAATCGATTTTTTTCGGGACAAAGGGGACGCCGCCGTCGTCGTAGAAGCGGCCGAAGAGCTCGTAGAACTCCAGACGGAGCACCTGAATGCCCACCAGCAGGCCCTCAAAGCCCATGACGAAGATGTTGCCCAGCACCAGGATGAGGATGCCCACCGGCCCCCCCACGCCGCCGGCCAGGTCGGCCAGCATGTGAACCACCAGCATCAGGCCCACGTGGGTGATGGCGTAGGCGCCCACACGCATGAAGGACAGGGTGTTGGTCAGGTAGCTCAGCAGGGTCTCGAACAGCTCGAAGAACCCGGTGCCCAGCACCTCCCCCACGGAGAAGTGCCTCCAGTCCGGGTCGCCGGAGAGCAGGCGGGACAGGGGCTCCCGCAGGAGCATGAGCACCAGCGGCAGGATCAGCACCGGCAGCACATAGGCGGGGACGAACAGGTTGACGCCGAAGGCCGCGGTGGCCACGGCGGCGAAGATCAGCCCGCCATAGAACAGGATGCCCGCCGCGCCGTTGGGGCCGAAGAGGATCTTCTCAAAATTCCGCTGGCGCACGCCGTTGAGGATGTTGACCACCATCACCAGCAGCAGCATGAACACGCCCAGGCAGATGGACATGACCAGCAACAGCAGCACGTTGCTGACGGTGCCCATGCCGGCGAAGGTGGTCTCCTCCATGATCTTGAAGCCGGGGATGAGCTCCTCAAAACCGAACACCGAGCCGTAGACGCAGCCGAACAGGGCGCCGGACAGGCCGCAGCAGGTGATGATGCCGCCCAGCCACATGTGCTTCCACTTGGCCAGCACGAAGCCGATGAGGGCCAGACAAAGGCCCTGCCCCAGATCGCCGAACATGATGCCGAAGAAGAGGCAGTAGGTGAGCGCCATGAACAGGGAGGGATCCTTCTCGTTATAGGCGGGCAGGCCGTACATCTCCAGGAAGGGCTGGAACACCCGGCCCAGGAAGGAGTTTTTCAGCTTGGTGGGGGGCTTGGCATGCTCCACGTCGTCGGCGGCGTCGGCCACGCAGGACAGCTCGGGGAACTGGGCCAGCTTGCCCTCCACCTCCCGCACCGCAGCTGCCGGCACCCAGCCGGTGAGGTAGAAGGTGTTGCGGCTGCGGCAGGCGTACTGGCGCAGCTCACAGCAGGTACTGTGGTAGCGCAGGCAGGAATAGCTGGACAGGATGTGCTCCTTCTCCTGGTCGCGCAGTTCCTGCAGCTCCGTCCCCACCGCCTCCACCGCCTTCCGGATGTCCGCGGTTCTGGCGTTGAGCTCCGCCGTGGCCGCGTCCACCGTGCCGTGGGGGGGCTCCTCCAGGTGGATGCGGGTGAAGTGGAGGGAGTTCATGAGGGAGTCCACCTTGTGGTGGGACTCCTTGGTGGTGAAGTACACCCCGTACACCCGCCGGCGGCCCACAGTGGTGGGCACGAAGAAGAGATCCTCCTCCGCGTCCAGGGCGTCCCGGAAACCGTCATAGGTCTCCCGGGGCAGATAGCCGTAGCGGAACCGGGCGTGATCCAGGCCCCACAGCTCGTCCAGCTTCACGTCGAGGCCCCGCAGGTTCTGCAGCTGATCCACCATGCTGCGGGCCTCGTCCAGCTGGTGCTCCAGCTCCTCCTGCTTCTTGTGGAGGGCGGAGGCCTGGTCGGCCAGGCTGTCAAAGTAGCCGGCCATCTCCTCCAGAGAGGCCGTGGGATCAAAGGGGGCGTAGTCCAGGGGAATCCCCGCCTCGTCGGCCACCTCTATGGAGCGGCGGAGCAGGGCGGCGTAGGGGTTCTCCAGCTCCAGCGGGCGCAGGCCGCCCACCCCGCGCATAAGCTGGAGCGCATTCTCCGGATGGAACTCCTGGTCGATGACGCAGGTGCGCACCACATCGTCAAACCGATCCAGGGGCCCGGCGATGGTGAGCAGCTTCATCGGGACAACGGACATCGCGGTATCTCCTTCCTTTCAGATTATATGGAATACAGGCGCTAACCGCCCACCAGATTGGCAAATTCCGCGTGATAGGGCACGCCGTACTTCACCGACTCGATCACGTTGACCAGCACACCCAGCTCCAGCTCCTTGAGCTCCAGGTAGGCAATAGCGGTGTAGATGGAGGGGGGCACGGCGGAGAGCTGCCGCTTGTTGAAGCGGAAGACCGCCCGCTGATAGTACTCCTCCACCGCGTCCACCGCCGTCTCGTCGAAGCAGTCCCCGTAGGGGGACTCCCGTAGCAGCTCATAGGCGCCCTCCGCCCCCGGCGCCTCGCACAGCCGGCGGAGGAAATCCATCGTCAGCCGGTACTGGAAGGGGAACAGCACGCCGGCGTAATCCTCCCGGGGGGTCTGTGGGAAGTAGGTCTTGAGGCGGAGGATGTGCAGGATGTTCAGCAGGTCGATCTGCTCCCCGATGGCCCGCAGCAGCACCTTCTGGGTGCGGCCCTGGTACTGGGAGCGGACGATGCGCAGCAGATGGGCGTAGTAGGCCGTCCGCAGGACCGCGTCGGCCCGGGTGAAATCGGGCAGCTCGTCCGTCCGGGGCGGCCGCAGCTGCCGCAGGGCGGAATAGTAGATGGTGTCCCTGGCAGCCTCCGTCAGCTGGTCGTAGGTGGTGCAGGCGGCTGCGGCCGCCTCGTCCAGCCTGCTGTGGAGGGCGATGCGGGGGGGCGGCGGGGCCTCCCGGGGGGACAGGCCGGCCTTCAGCCGGCGCAGGGCGGACAGAATGGCCGACCGCTCGGCGGCCCGGAGCTGGAACTGCATCAGGGGCTTGTCCTCCCGGGGGACGTAGTAGGCCAGGCTCTGATACTCCAGCCGCAGCTCCTCCTGGAGGGCCCGCTCCACCTCCACCCGGCCCACATAGCCCCAGGCGCCCGGGGGCACCAGGGCCAGGGCCCGGCTCCAGCCCGGGTGCTGGCGCAGCTCGTCCAGGATCTCCGCCTCGCTGCGCCGGGCGGCCAGCCGGGCGAAGTCGTCGGAGCGCAGCCGCTTTCCGTACAGGGCGCGCACCTTGGCGGACAGCGCGCCGTAAGCCATCTCCGCGGTCATGACGGCTCCACGCCCACAATCATGGAGAACAGGGCGTCCACCCAGCGCTCCTTGTTCTTCTCATAGGACGCCTCCACCGCCCGCATGGTGCGATCCAGGCGCTCGTCCAGGCGCGTGAGAGCCTCCTGGGCGGCGGCATCCTCGGTCTGCTGAACCTCCTCCAGCCGGTGGTTGGCCCGGTCCATATAGTCCTCCCGCAGGGCGGAGACCTCCTTCTCCAGGCCGGCCTGCATCTGCTGGCGCTTCTCCCTGGCCTCGTCGGCCAGGGCCTTCGCCCCCTGCTCGGCGGCCATGATCTGGCTGACCATCTCGGCATAGTCCATGGTAACACCTCCGCTTCGGCCCCACTCAGGGCCAGCATATCATGTTTATCATACCATGCCGGGCGGCAGAATGCCACAGGAATTTGGTCAAACCAGAGAAATTTTATGTCTCACCGCAGGGGGAAAGGAAAACTGTACGGATGCGTCCGCAGGGCCTTGTAATCCCTCGCGGGGGCGTTTATAATAATAGAATATATCCGTCCGCCCCATGGCGGGCCAGCAGATAGGAGGAATTGCTATGGCAAAGCTGCTTCAGCTCCTGGAACAGGACTGCACCCTGACGCCGGAACAGCTTGCATCCATGACCGATATGACCGTGGAGGAAGTCAAGGCCGCCATCAAGCGGTATGAGGAGGATAAGGTGATCCTGGGCTACCAGGCCATTGTGGACTGGGACCGCACCCAGCGGGAGGCGGTCACCGCTCTCATTGAGGTGAAGGTAACCCCCCAGCGGGGGGACGGCTTCGACCGGGTGGCCGAGCGCATCTACCAGTACGACGAGGTGGAGAGCGTCTATCTGATGAGCGGGGCCTTTGATCTCACCGTCATCATCTCCGGGCGCACGCTGAAAGAGGTGGCCCAGTTTGTGGGGGAGCGCCTGTCCACTCTGGAGGACGTGACGGGCACCGCCACCCATTTCATCCTGCACAAGTACAAGGAGAAGCATCTGATCTTTGAAAAGCAGGAAAAGCAGGAGAGGGAGTGGATTTTCTCATGAATTACGACGAGATCCTCTGTAAGCGCATTCAGGAGGTCAAGCCCTCGGGCATCCGGCGCTTTTTCGACATTCTGGAGGAGATGAAGGACGCCATCTCCCTGGGCATCGGCGAGCCCGACTTCGTCACCCCCTGGCACATCCGGGACGCGGGCATCTACTCCCTGGAGAAGGGCTTCACCAAGTACACCGGCAACGCCGGCATGGCGGAGCTGCGCCGGGAGATCGCCGCCTACTTAAACCGCCGCTTCAACCTGCAGTACGACTTCGCCCACCAGATCGTGGTCACCGTGGGCGGCAGCGAGGCCATCGACCTGGCCCTGCGGTGCCTGCTCAACCCCGGCGACGAGGTGATCGTCCCCGTACCCTCCTTCGTGTGCTACGGGCCCCTGGCCTCCATGGCCGGCGGCACCCCGGTGTACGTGGAGCTGAAGGCGGAGAACGAGTTCCGCCTCACCCCTGAGCAGCTGCGCGCCGCCATCACCCCCCGCACCAAGGTGCTGGTGCTCCCCTTCCCCTCCAACCCCACCGGCGGCATCATGGAGCGGGCCGATCTGGAGGCCATCGCCCAGGTGCTGAAGGGCACCAACATCATGGTGCTCTCCGACGAGATCTATGCCGAGCTGACCTACGGCCAGAAGCACGTGTCCATCGCTAACCTGCCCGAGATGTACGACCGCACCATCGTGGTCAACGGCTTCTCCAAGAGCCACGCCATGACCGGCTGGCGCATGGGCTACGTCTGCGGGCCCGCGCCGGTGATCCAGCAGATGCTCAAGCTCCACCAGTTCGGCATTATGTCCGCCCCCACCACCAGCCAGTACGCCGCCATCGAGGCCATGCGCAACGGCGACGGGGACATCGAGAAGATGCGGGACGAGTACGACGGCCGCCGCCGCTACCTGGTGGAGGGCCTGCGCCGCATCGGCCTGCCCTGCTTTGAGCCCAAGGGGGCCTTCTACGTGTTCCCCGACATCCGGGGCACCGGCCTCAGCTCCGACGACTTCTGCGAGCGCTTCCTGATGGAAGAGAAGGTGGCGGTCATCTCCGGCTCCGCCTTCGGCGCCGGCGGCGAGGGCTTTGTCCGCTGCTGCTACGCCACCAGCATGAAGGACATCGCCGAGGCCCTGACCCGCATGGACAACTTCCTGACCAACCTGCGCAAGAAGCAGGCCCGGGAGGGGTAATCCCCGCCGGGCACGCCGATTGATACAACAGAACAGAAAAGGGGGAACCGATATGTACATCACCTGCCTGGATATGGAGGGCGTCCTGGTCCCGGAGATCTGGATCGCCTTTGCCGAGGCCAGCGGCATCCCGGAGCTGAAGCGCACCACCCGGGACGAGCCCGACTACGACAAGCTCATGCGCTACCGCCTGGACATTCTGAAGGAGCACCACCTGGGGCTGAAGGAGATCCAGGCCACCATCGCCAAAATCGACCCCCTGCCCGGGGCCCGGGCGTTTCTGGACCAGCTGCGGGAGGAGACCCAGGTGATCATCCTCAGCGACACCTTTGAGCAGTTCGCCCAGCCCCTGATGCGCAAGCTCAACTGGCCCACCCTGTTCTGCAACACCCTGGAGGTGGCGCCCGACGGGGCCATCACCGGCTACCGCATGCGCTGCCCCCAGTCCAAGCTGACCACGGTGCGCGCCCTCCAGTCCGCCGGCTTCCAGACCATCGCCGCCGGGGACAGCCACAACGACCTGGGCATGATCCAGGCCAGCAAGGCCGGCTTCCTGTTCCGCAGCACCGACGCCATCAAGGCCGAGCACCCGGAGCTGCCCGCCTTCGACCGGTTTGACGATCTGCTGGCGGCCATCCGGGGGGCCATGGCCCAATAGAGAGCTCTCAAAACGAGAGCGGGGAGTGAGTACAATGACAAACCTGTTTGACGGCCTGCCCTTTGCCCCGGCGGATATCCTGCTGCCCCAGGACTGCGAATACGCCAAGTGGTCGGTGGTGGCCTGCGACCAGTATACCTCCCAGCCGGAGTACTGGCAGCGGGTGGAGGAGTATGTGGGCTCCGCCCCCTCCGCCCTGCGGCTGATCCTGCCGGAGAGCTGCCTGGACGGCCCCAACGTGGAGACCGACATCATGGAGATCAACAACACCATGACCCGCTATCTGCGGGAGGACCGGTTCCGCACCCTGCCCGCCTCCCTGATCTATGTGGAGCGGCGGCTGGACAACCTGCGGCTGCGCCGGGGCCTGGTGGGCATGGTGGATCTGGAGCAGTACGACTACGAGCCCGGCTCGTCCGCCCTGGTGCGGGCCACCGAGGGCACGGTCATGTCCCGCATCCCGCCCCGGGTGGCGGTGCGCAAAAACGCCCCCCTGGAGCTGCCCCACGTGATGCTCCTGGCCGACGATCCGGAGAAGACGGTGATCGAGCCTCTCTCCGCCCGGAAGGACAGGATGGAGCAGGTGTACGACTTCGACCTCATGGAGCGGGGCGGCCATATCGCCGGCTGGAAGCTGGACGGGGAGAGCATGGCCCTGGTGGCCTCCGCCCTGCGGGCCCTGGCCGACCCCGCCGCCTTCAACGCCAAGTACGGCACCGTGGACAAGCCGGTGATGCTCTTCGCCGTGGGGGACGGCAACCACTCCCTGGCTACCGCCAAGGAGTGCTACGAGCGGCAGAAGAAGCTCACCCCGCCGGAGCACTGGGACGCTCTGCCCGCCCGGTACGCCCTGTGCGAGCTGGTGAACCTCCACGACGCCTCCCTGGAGTTCGAGCCCATCCACCGGGTGGTGTTCGGCGTGGAGCCGGAGGCGGTGGTGGAGGCCCTGCTGAACGCCTGTCCCGGCGCCTATGCCGGCGAGGGGGACGGCCATGTCCTGCGCTGGTACGCCCAGGACAGGAAGGGCGCCGTCACCGTGCCCCATCCCGACGCCCAGCTGGAGGTGGGCACCCTCCAGCCCGTGCTGGACCAGTACGTCAAGGAACACGGCGGCAGCATCGACTACATCCACGGCGCGGACGTGGCCCGGGAACTGGCCGCCCGCCCCGGCAACATCGCCTTCCTCCTGCCCGCCATGGGCAAGGAGCAGCTCTTCCCCACCGTCATCCACGACGGCGTCCTCCCCCGCAAGACCTTCTCCATGGGGGAGGCCCACGACAAGCGGTTCTATCTGGAGGCCCGGAAAATCAGGTAATCAAGAAAAGGGCTCCATCCGTGGGGCGCGACGCCCCGGCGCGCCATCATCTTATCATTGCATCAGGAGGCGACTGCCATGCCCGCGCTGGATGTGCTGGCCTACGCCAAACTGAATCTCTCCCTGGATGTGCTGGAGAAGCGGCCCGACGGGTATCACGAGATGCGCATGGTGATGCAGACCGTGGATCTCTGCGACCGGCTCCGGCTGGAGACCGGCACGGGCAAGCCCCTGTCCATGCGCAGCAATCTGGGCTTCCTCCCCGCCGACGGGCGCAACCTGGCCGCCGCCGCGGCCCTCCGCCTGGCGGAGGATACCGGGGTGGACTGGGGCGGGCTGTCCATCACCCTGGACAAGACCATCCCCGTCTGCGCCGGGCTGGCCGGGGGCAGCGCCGATGCCGCCGCCGTCCTCCGGGGCCTCAACGCCCTGGCGGGGCTGGAGCTGCCGCCGGAGCGGCTGGAGGAGATCGGGGCGAGGGTGGGCTCCGACGTGCCCTACTGCGTCCGGGGGGGCACCGTTCTGGCCCAGGGCCGGGGCGAGGTGCTCACCGACCTGCCCCCCCTGCCCTCCTGCCACGTGGTGCTCTGCAAGCCCGCCTTCTCGGTGCCCACGCCGGAGCTCTTCGCCCGGCTGGACGGCATCCGCATCCGCCGCCGGCCGGACACGGCGGGGCTGGTCTCCGCGCTGGCGGCGGGGGATCTGGGCGGCGCGGCCCGGCGGATGTACAACGTGTTTGAGGACGCCCTGCCCCCCCGGCGGGCGGCCGAGATCCAGCGGCTTAAGACCGAGCTGATTCAGCAGGGGGCCCTGGGGGCCTCCATGAGCGGCACCGGCTCCGCCGTATTCGGGCTGTTCGACTCCGAGGGGGCGGCCCGGCGCGCAAAAGCCGCCCTCGCCCAGCTGTGTCCCATCTGCTTTTTGGCGCGGACCACCGGAAAACTGGTATAAAATGAGAAATCACCGTCCACAATGTAGGCACTACATAGTGGACGGTGATTTTTTATGACTTCTTCCAAAACCCTGCGCCGGTGGGAGCTGGCGCTGCTCATCGGCGTGGCCCTGGCCGCCCTGCTGGGGGCCCGGCTGGACGGGGCCCAGGCCGCCCTGGCCGACCAGGTGATCCGCCTCCACGTGCTGGCCAACTCCGACTCGGCGGAGGATCAGGCCCTCAAGCTCCAGGTGCGGGACCGGATTCTGGCGGAGGCGGAGACCTACCTCACCCCGGGCATCACCCGGGACGAGACGGAGGAACTCCTCCGCGCCCACCTATACGACCTGGCCGCCGCCGGGGCGGAGGTGGTGGGGGCGGCGGGGTACGACTACCCGGTGACCGCCTCCCTGGTACACAACTACTGGTTCCCCACCAAGACCTACACCGATTTCGCCCTCCCGGCGGGGCAGTACACCGCCCTGCGCATCGAGATCGGCGAGGGGGCGGGGCAGAACTGGTGGTGCGTGGTGTTCCCGCCCCTGTGCCTGGGCTCGGTCACCGAGACGGTGGAGGAGACCGCCGCCGATGCGGGGCTGACGGAGGGACAGGTATCCCTGATCACCGGCGAGGACCAGGGCTATGTGGTGAAATTCCGGGCCATCGAGCTGCTGGAGGAGTTCAAGGGCTGGCTTGCGGGTTCGTGACCCCGAACAGCTCCGCCAGTTCCAGCAGCAGTTCTCCGTTGTCGTCTCCCCAACCGAGCTGGCAGACGTTTCCGTCCACCCTGGCATTGGGCGCTCCCTTGTAATTGTTGATAAGAAGGACGCCCCGTGACGGTGCGCACTTCGGCGACAGGGAATAAACGCTGGCGCCCAGATTTACCTCCGGATCGCCCCGGCCCGTGCCGTTGATCGTCCCGTCCCCGCCCAGGGTGTTGATCTGCTCGTGCCAGGAGTACCCGTCCAGCAGCTCCAGCAGGGCGTCGTACTCCTCCGTACCGGCTTCGACGATGAACGGATAGCCCTTCCCGTCCGGGTAGGCCACATGATCCTCCACCCGGATCTCATAGGTGGAAATGATGACCTGGATATCCCCGCCGAGGGCGCGGAGGGTGGCAGTCAGGCTGCGGGGGTGGTACATCCAAGCCAAAAACCCCGCCAGCAGGGCCGCCAGGGGGAGGAGCAGGAGCCAGCGCCGTTTTCCGGTCTTCACATGGATTTCCCCTTTCCCGCTGTTTCTGGACTCAGAATAGCACAGGAAGGCGAAAAACGGTGTAAAGATTCTGTAAAAGCGCCGCTAGTTTTCCCCATTCAGCCGCACCATGTGGATATGATCCTCCCACACGCCGTTGATTTTGAGATACTTCCGGGACAGGCCCTCCTCCACAAACCCGGCCTTGGCCGCCGCCCGGCGGGAGGCGGTGTTGCGGGGCATGATGTTGGCCTCCACACGGTGGAGCCCCAGGGTCCGGAAGGCCCACTCCGCCCCGCAGGCGATGGCCTCGGAGCCGTAACCCCGGCCCCACAGGGTGTGGTCGATTTTGTAAGAGATAAAGCAGGACTGGAAGGCCCCCCGGACAATCTCGTTGAGGCCCAGCATGCCGACGATTTTTCCCGGATGGCGGGGCTGCACCAGCAGGAAGCGGAAGGAGCGGCCCGCCTCCGCCCAGGACTGCTCCTCGGCCAGGCGCCGGGCCTGCCCCTCCTCGGTGTAGAACTCCTCCCCCCACACCGGGTCAAAGGGGGCGAAGGCGGCCCGGTTGCGGCGGTAAAAGGCGGCGGCGGGGGCGGCCAGGGCGGGGTTTACCGCCAGGAACCCCAGCCGTGGGGAGCGGAATACATAGCGGTTCACAGGAATTCTCCTTTCCGGTTGATTCAGCAGACATTATTATAGCACAGCCTGTCGGATTTTGCACACCGGGGGCGGCCGGGCATTCGGTTTTCACATGGAAAAGATTCCATTCCGGAAGGTTGACCTGGCCGCCGGTTTTCGGTAAAATAGAGGCAGAAAAACAGGGGGGCCGTCCATCCGTGGGCGGCCCCGCCTACCGAGGAGAATCCCAATGCTGAACCGAGACGAGGAACTGCGCTTTTGCAAGGCCCGGCGGGCCGCCATCGCGCTGGACTTCCAGAACCTGAACCCTGAGCAGCGGAAGGCCGCCATGGCCACCGAGGGCCCCCTGCTCCTCCTGGCGGGGGCGGGCAGCGGAAAGACCACCGTGCTGATCCACCGCATCGCCAACCTGATGAAATACGGCCGGGGCTCCGACAGCGACGAGGTGCCGGGCTGGGTCACCCCCGCCGACCTGGCCTTCCTGGAGGAATACGTCCGCCATCCCGACCCGTCCCAAAAGGCGGAGCAGGAGCGGCTCTGCCAGGTGGACCCGGCGGTGCCCTGGTCCATCATCGCCATCACCTTCACCAACAAGGCCGCCGGGGAGCTGAAGGAGCGGCTGGAGCGGATGCTGGGCCCGGCGGCGGGCGACATCTGGGCCTCCACCTTCCACTCCGCCTGCGTGCGCATCCTGCGGCGGGACATCGACCGGCTGGGCTTCACCAGCTCCTTCACTATCTACGACACCGCCGACTCCGAGCGGGTGATCAAGGACATCCTGAAGGACTTCAACCTGGATGAAAAGACCTTCTCTCCCCGCTCGGTGCTGGGATACATCTCCCGGGCCAAGGACGCCATGAAGCTGGGGAAGGACTACCTGGCCGAGTGCGAGAAGGCCGGAGACTTCCGGCTGGTGAAGATCGCCAAGGTGTATGCCGAGTATGAGCGCCGCCTGAAGGACGCCAACGCCCTGGACTTTGACGACATCATCCTGGACACGGTGCGCCTGCTCCAGAAATTCGATGACGTGCGGGAATATTACCAGAGGAAATTCCGCTATGTACTCATTGACGAGTACCAGGACACCAACAACCTCCAGTATCTGCTGGCCTCCACCCTGGCGGGGGGGTACGAGAACATCTGCGTGGTGGGGGACGACGACCAGTCCATCTACCGCTTCCGCGGCGCCACCATCGAGAACATTCTCTCCTTCGAGAGCCAGTACAAGGGGGCTCGGGTAATCCGGCTGGAGCAGAACTACCGCTCCACCAGGAACATCCTGGAGGCCTCCAACGCGGTGATCCGCAACAACGAGGGCCGCAAGGGCAAGGAGCTGTGGACGGAGCACGACGCGGGGGACAAGGTCCACTGCTACACCGCCATGAACGAGCACGACGAGGCCCAGTACGTGGCCGCCCAGATCCTGGCGGACTACTCCGCCGGGCGGAAGTGGAAGGATCACGCGGTGCTCTACCGCATGAACGCCCAGTCCAACCAGATTGAGCAGGCCTTCAAGCGCAACGGCATCCCCTACCGCATCATCGGCGGCATCCGCTTCTTCGACCGGGCGGAGGTCAAGGACATGCTGGCCTATCTATGCGCGGTGAACAACCCCAACGACGATCTGCGCCTCGCCCGCATCATCAACAACCCGCCCCGGGGCATCGGCGCCACCACAGTGGACCGGGCCCAGGCCATCGCCCAGGCAGAGGGCCGCTCCCTGTGGGACGTGGTGAACCACGCCCGGGACTGGCCGGAGCTGCAAAAGGCCGCTCCCCGGCTGGGCCAGTTCGCCGAGCTGATGAGCGATCTGCGGAAGCTGTCCGGTGAGCTGCCCCTGCCCGACTTCTACGAGGAGCTGGTCCAGCGCACCGGCTACGCCGTCATGCTGGAACAGAAGAACACCGTGGAGGACCGCACCCGGCTGGAGAACGTCCACGAGGTGCTCTCCTCCATCCAGAACTACCTGGACAACGTGGTGGACGAGCCCTCCCTGGCCGGCTTCCTGGACGAGATCGCCCTGTACACAGACCTGGACGCCCACGACCCCGACGAGGACTGCGTGGTCATGATGACCATGCACTCGGCCAAGGGCCTGGAGTTCCCGGTGGTGTTCGTGGTGGGCGTGGAGGAGGGCATCTTCCCCGGTATCCGCGCCATCGGTGAGCCGGAGGAGATGGAGGAGGAGCGCCGCCTCTGCTACGTGGCCATGACGAGGGCCAAGGAAAAGCTGTACATGACCTGCGCCTCCCAGCGGATGCTCTTCGGCCGCACCAACTCCAACCGCCCCTCCCGCTTCCTGGGGGAGATCCCGGCGGAGTACGTGGAGAAGTCCGGCCGCCTGCCCTACGCCGAGCGGCAGGAGCGGGAGGCGGAGCGCCCCCGTCCCGTCCGGCAGCGCCGCACCTACGACCGGGGCTTCTCCCTGGGCCACGAGCCCGCTGCCCCGGCCTCCAGTGCTCCCGCCCCCGACTGGAAGAGCCCCGCGGCGGGGGGCGCACCCAAGGCCGCCGCACCCGCCTTCCGGGCCGGGGACAGCGTCCAGCACAAGGCCTTCGGCAAGGGCCTCATCACCAAGGTGACCCCCATGGGGGGCGACGCCCTGGTGGAGATCGCCTTCGACACCGTGGGCACCAAGCGGCTCATGCTCAAATCCGCCGCCCAGTACATGAAAAAGGTGTAGGGCGCCGGCATCCTTGACGCGCCGTTTGCAGGGGCGGATATCATCCGCCCGAACCCGCAGGGCCGCCATACATGGCGGCCGCCCAATGGAGGCCCGGCCTCCCGGCGGGGGCCTACCCGGCCGGGGCCCCCATTTCTTCCCGAAGAAATGGGGGGAAAGAAGGGCCGGGGGGCTTCGCCCACCCTGGACCCCCCAGTACGAGGGTTCATGGCGGCGGCGAGCTGTACAGACAGGGCAAAGACCGGGTGAGCATTGCCGCCCGTTCTATTGGCAGTCGTGTTACAGGCGCTGCCGCGCCTCGGTGGCACGCATCGGGATTACCTTGCAGGCCATGAGAGCGGTTGCGCTGTACCCAGCCGCCCGCCGGGCCGCCGTCGGTGCCATGCCCCGGAAATATCAGGGAAGTTGGGGCTGCGTGCAGGCGGCCGCTGTTACAGCAGCTCGGTAAAGCTGCGGATATACCGGCGGCAGAGCTGTCTCATCTCCGCCTCGTACATGGCGTAGAAGGGGTCGTACACCCCCACCACGGCGATGCCCGTGTCCCGGGCGGCCCTGCAGGCCCCGGGAGAGTCCTCGTAGAGGGTGCAGTCCATCGCCCGCACCCCCAGCCGCTCCAGGGTCAGGGCGAAGGCCCGGGGATCCCGCTTCTCCACCCCCAGCTCTTGGACGTAGACCACGGCGGAGAAGTACCGCTCCAGGCCGTGGCGCGCCAGGGCGGCCCGGCACAGCTCTGGCACGCAGGCGGTGACCAGGGCCATGTCCGCCCCCTCCCCCGCCCGGCGGGCCAGGAACTCGCCGGCCCCCGGCTTGAGGGGCACCTGATGGGCATAGGCATCCCGGGCCATGTCCAGCCACTCGGCCATGATCTCCTCCGGGCTCATATCCAGATGATAATAGTCCTTGGTATATTGTGCGGCAATGGGGAAGATGGAGTGGCCCACGGCATCGCTGTATTCCCGGGTCGGGGTGAGCCCCCGCCGGGCCAGAAAGCCGTTGTCCACATCCACCCACACGCCGTTGGAATCCACCAGCGTGCCGTCAAAATCGAACAGATCCACAGGCGATAACCTCCAGAGAAAGCGATAGCATGATTTTATCATAGTCAAAGGAGAGGTACAACCATGAGCGAACACAAAGAAACCAGCGTCCTGGCCCGCTTCGCCAGCCCCCTGATCGTCCTGGCCACCATCATCTGGGGCAGCTCCTTCGTGGTGATGAAGAGCAGCGTGGACGTGCTGCCCACCTTCTGGCTGCTGGCCATCCGCTTTACCTTCTCGGCCCTGGTGCTGGCCGTGGTGTTCATCAAACGGTGGAAGGTGCTGGACAGGCAGTACCTGATCGGCGGCACGGTGATGGGCTTCTGCCTGTTTGTGGCCTATGCCTTCCAGACCTTCGGGCTGGAGCAGACTACCTCCGGCAAGAACGCCTTCTTCACCGCCGTCTACTGCGTCATCGTCCCCTTCCTGTACTGGGTCATCGCCAAGCGCCGCCCCGACAAGTTCAACATCCTGGCGGCCTTTCTGTGTATCGCCGGCATCGCCCTGGTGTCGGTGACCGGCAGCAACGCCACTGCCTTCAACATGGGCGACGTACTCACCCTCATCGGCGGCTTCTTCTTTGCCGCCCACATCGTGGCTGTGGCCAAGTACTCCGAGGGCCGGGACATCTTCATCCTCACCACCCTCCAGTTTGCCTCCTTTGCTCTGTTCTCCTGGATCGGCGTGCTGATCACCCGTCCCGCCCTCACCCCCGGCGTGTTTGACCAGAGCCTGATCTTCTCCTTGGCCTATCTGGTGATCTTCGCCTCCTGCGGCGCCCTGCTGTTCCAGAACATCGGGCAGAAGTACACCGCCCCCTCCACCGCCGCCGTCCTTCTGTCCCTGGAGGCCCCCTTCGGCGTGTTCTTCTCCATTCTCTTTGCCAACGAGCGGCCCACCCCCCTTATGTTCGTGGGCTTTGCCCTGATCTTCCTGGCCGTGGTGTGCTCGGAGACGAAGTTCTCCTTCCTGCGAAAAAAAAAGGTTGACAAAGTCTGAACGGGTGCGTATAATACAGCCTAACAAGTAAACCACAGCAAACCTGTGAGGAAGAGAAGTAGGCGGCATTCCCGATGCAAAGAGAGCCCTGGGTGGTGGGATCAGGGTCGGAGGGAACCGGCGAATGGACTTCCGAGGGCGGCTTGAACGGGCAACCAAGTAGATGCCGACGGGATCCCACCCG
>NZ_JAHZDL010000037.1:0-22352 GCF_019422385.1 Flavonifractor sp. | reverse complement strand
ATCTGATCCCGGCTCAGCTCCCGGGAGAGCACCGCCCGGGTGAGGCCCAGGTCGGCGGCCATCTTCACCCCGTCCAGGCTGTGGAGGGTCATCTGGGTGGAGGCGTGGACGGGCAGGTCGGGGGCCGCCTGCCGCAGCATGCGCAGCACCCCCAGATCCTGGATGAGCACCGCGTCGGCGCCGATGGCGCTGGCCTGGGCGGCCACCTCGGCGGCCTTCGGCAGCTCCCGGTCGGTGAGCAGGGTGTTGAGGGTCAGGTACACCCTGGCCCCCCGGATATGGCAGTAAGAAACCGCCGCCGCAAACTCCTCCTCCGAGAAATTTTTCGCGTTGCGGCGGGCGTTGAAATCCCCGTAGCCCAGGTAGACGGCGTCCGCGCCGTTCTGCACGGCGGCGGCCACCGCCTCCATGGATCCGGCGGGGGCGAGCAGTTCCAGCATGGTCGGAAACCTCCGGTTGGGGACATTCCCCTTTACTTTTTGTTGTTCTGGTTCTGGAGCTTGAAGATCTCCCGCTTGGCCTCGGACAGCTCCAGCTTCATCTTGGTGGCCTCCTCCAGGTACTCCTTGAGCTGGCGGCGCAGGTTCTCGGCGGCCTCCACCTCCTTGAAGTACTCGTCGGCGATGTTCACCGCGGCCAGGATGGCCCCGTCCACCAGGGACACGTGGGCCCCGTCCAGAACCTCCTGCACCTTGGCGTCCACGTGGTCGGCCACCTTTTTGGTGTAGCCCGCGTCCTCGGAGCCCACCAGGGTGTACTCCTGGCCGGCGATGGTGACGGTAACCCGGTTTTTCATGGGATCCCCCTCCTGCACATAGTGATTTAGATTATTATACCATAGTATGGCCCCCGTGAGAAATGAAATCTTCATGAATTTTCGTTTTTTGGGCCGGAGGTTTTCCACAATTCCGGCCCGCAGTGTGCAAAACCCGCCGGCGGCCCCGATCCCATTTTACAAGTTCCCCCTTCTGTGGTATGATCATGAGACAACCACACCGCAGAAGGGGGGAAGTGCCATGGCGGAGCTGCTGCTGCCCGGCGAGATTGTATCCATGACGGCCCGGGCGGCCAACCGGCTGGTGGCCGGGGGCAACGGGGACGCGGCCCTGCTCTACCTGCACCTGCTGGCCCGGGGCGGGAAGCTGGACGCCGCCGCGGCCCGCAAGGCCCTCCACTGGGACGAGGCCCGGCTGGAGGAGGGGTGGAAGGCCCTGGTGTCCCTGGGCCTGGCGGACGGCGAGGCCGGCCCGGCCCAGGCGGCCCCCCCGCCGGAGGCGCCCCCCGGCCCGCCGGACTACACCGCCGCCGACATCACCAGGGAGCTGGAGGACAAGGCCTCCACCTTCCCCGGCCTGGTGAACGAGGTGCAGCGGCGGCTGGGCAAGATCCTGTCCACGGCGGATCTCAAGAGCCTGTACACCCTCTACGACTATCTGGCCCTGCCGGCGGAGGTGATCTGCCTGCTGGTGAGCTGGTGCGTGGAGGAGTTTGCCCGCAAGTACGGCCCCGGCCGGAAGCCCCGCATGAGCCAGATCCAGAAGGAGGGCTTTGTGTGGCACCGGCTGGGGGTGGACACGGCCCAGGCGGCGGAGGAGCACCTGAAAAAGCAGGCCCTCTACCGCAGCCGGGAGGGGGAGATCCTCCGCCTGCTGGATCTGCCGCCCCGCCCCCTGGTGGAGAAGGAGCGGAAAAAGGTGGCGGCCTGGACGGACATGGGCTTCCCCGACGCGGTGCTCCGCCTGGCCTACGAGAAGACGGTGTACAGGAAGCAGAAGATGGACTGGGACTACATGAACGGCATCCTGCTGGGCTGGCACAGGAAAAATCTGCACACCCTGGCGGAGATCGAGGCGGGGGACTCCCCCCGCCGGAGCACGGCCCAGCCCGCCCAGCCCCCCATGCAGGCCCACCCGGCCAAGCCCGGGGAGGCGGAGCAGCGGGTGCGGGAGGATCTGGAGCGCATGCGGGAATTTCTCCGCCGGGAGCGGGAGAAGGAGGGAGGCTAAGCCATGGGATACGAAGCCAGCGTACTGCGCCGGGCCACCAAGCGGCTGGAGGAGGCCCGGAAGGCCCGGGAGGAGCGGCAGGATCGCCTGCGGGCGGAGATCTACGCCAGGCTCCCCCGGGTGGCGGCCATCGACAAAGAGCTGCGGCAGACCATCACCCAGATCATCGCCGCCTCCCTGCGCAGCGGCAGCGACCCGGTGCCCGCCATCGGGGTGATCCGGGACAAGAACCTGGATCTCCAGCGGGAAAAGGCGGAGCTGCTGACCGCCAACGGCTACCCCGCCGACGCCCTGGACGACGCTCCCGCCTGCCCCAGGTGCGGCGACACCGGCTGGGTGGGGGCCAGTATGTGTTCCTGCCTGAAAGAGCTGTGCACCCAGGAGCAGATTGCCGAGCTGTCCAAGCTGCTGGATCTGGGGGAGCAGTCCTTCGACACCTTCTCCCTGGACTACTATTCCCCCCTGCCATTTCCCGGGGAATCCCTCACCCCCCGGGAGAACATGGAGTTCATCTTCGACGTGTGCTCCAGCTACGCCCGGCGGTTCGGGAAGTTCTACTTCCGCAACCTGTTCCTCACCGGCGCGCCGGGGCTGGGCAAGACCTTCCTGTCCGCCTGCATCGCCCGCACCGTGTCGGAGAAGGGCTTCTCCGTGGTGTACGACACGGCGGTGAACATCTTCGCCCGCTTTGAGGAGCAGAAGTTCGCCCGTGATCGGCAGGAGGTGGGGGAGGCCAGGGACGAGACCCGCCGCTACCTGGGCTGTGATCTTCTGATCCTGGACGATCTGGGCAGCGAGCTCACCACCCCCTTTGTCCAGTCGGCCCTGTACACCCTCATCAACGCCCGCCTGACGGCGGACAAGGGGACGGTGATCTCCTCCAACCTGACTATGGATCAGGTGAGGGCCCGCTACACCCCCCAGATCGCCTCCCGTCTGGAGGGGGAGTACCGGGTGCTGCCCTTCTACGGGGAGGACATCCGGCTTTTGCGGAAGCAGAGGCTTTGATACAGACAAAACGACCGGCGGAACGCTCTCCCGTTCCGCCGGTCGTTTTTATGAAAGCGGCTCTTTCAGCGATGTCTCCCCTGATTCCTCACTCAGGTGGTCTTGCTCCCATGCTTTACAAAACAGATTGGCCTGATACAGGTAATTCCTGTACGCCCTTGTCTCTCCGCCTGCCTCAGCCTGCCCGATCCCTCTCATGAGCTCCAGCTTTATGGACAGCAGCTCGCAATTGGAAAACAGCTTCCCCTGGTTCCGCTCATGGAATACATACAAATCCACCGGTACCATTTGATACCTGTGTTCCAGGTAGCGGTAATACGGCAGGCTGTTTTGATCCCGGGAAAGCCGGTAGCAGCATATGTTTTCCCAGTCCCGTACCGGCAGCCCGTTCTTCTCTTGAAATTCCTTTTCTCTCTGAAAGCCGCCTCTGGTTACGGGATTCCGTTTCTCAAATGCCAGCCGCTCCATGGCAAATTCCCGTTTCAGGGCCTCCAGAATTTCCTCGGCGCTGTGCGCTCCGATTGTGATCACGTCCCGAGGCGTCGGACGACAGCTTCCATTCATGCGGCCTTTTCCCCCCTCAGGCGGTCTGCCCCGACAGCCAGGCCGCAAGCCGCTCCCGGGCGGCCTGCCCGCCGGACAGGGCGTACCGCCAGGTGCCGTCCCACAGGGTGCCGTCGTCCACCAGGGTCCAGCGCTGTACGTGATTCCCCACCACCAGGGACAGGTTATAGCCTGTGCCCTGGTAAGTCAGGGCGCCGCAGAACACGGGCCGGGCGAAGGAAAAGCCGTACAGCTCCTCCAGGCCGCCGGACACGTCAATTTCCTCTTCGGTGAAGCTCTCCTTCAATACGGCCTGCTTCACCAACTCCGTCGGGACGCCCGTCAGGCTTCCCACGCTCCGGGGCCACAGCCACCACACGCAGAAAACCGCGAGCAGAATCACCGCGGCCAGCAGGGCAATCCGCTTTCCCGTCCATTTCCAGGCCTTTTTCCCCATGCTTCACCGCCCCTTTCCCGGTTTTCGCCTCCATGGTATCACGGAGTGAAACTTCTGTCAATGCAAAAACAAAACTCCTGTTAGCAGACAGAGGAGGACGGTGTCCCGTCCTCCTCTGGGGTTGTGCTGCACTGTGCGGCCGGCCCGCCCCTGCCCGCTCTCAGCTCAGCAGGGCCTGGTACCCCTCGACGGAGCCCACCCGCCCCACGGCGGAGAGGGAGGCGTTCTCGAAGCGGAACAGCTCCCGGGCCAGGGTGCGCACGTCCTCCCGGGTCACCGCGTCGTAGGCGGCGATGATCTCGTCGGGGGAGAGCACCTCGCCCATGAGCAGCTCCCCCCGGCCCAGGCTGCTCATGTGGGCCTGGGTGGACTCCAGGCCCATGAGCACGTTGGCCTTGGACTGCTCCCGGGCCCGATCCAGCTCGGCCTGGGTGACGCCGTGGTCGGCGAAGTCGCGGATCACGGCCAGGATGGTGTCCAGGGCCTGGCCCTCGGTCTCCTTCCCCAGGGCGGTGTAGACGCCGAAGTAGCCGGTGTCGTCGTGGCAGGTGCCGTAGGAGTAGATGGAGTAGCACAGGCCCTTCTGCTCCCGCACCTGCTGGAACAGGCGGGAGGACATGCCGCCCCCCAGGATGGAGGACAGCAGCTGCATCTGGAACCGCCGGGGGTCTGCGAAGGGGATGCCGGGGAAGGCCAGGGTCAGGTGGTTCTGCTCGATGGCCTTCTTCTTCACCGTCACGCCGGGGACGTAGGCGGCGGGGCGCACGGCCCGGCCGGGCCGCCCCTCCAGCCCGGCGAAGCGGTCGGCCAGGGCCTGGGCGTCGGCGTCGGTGAAGCTGCCCGCCAGGGCCACCACGATGCGGTCGGGGCCGTAGTGCTCCCGCTGGTATTCCCGCAGCCAGGCGCCGTCCATCTTCTCCAGGGTGGCCTTCCGCCCCAGGATGGGCCGGGCCAGGGAGGAGCCCTTGAACACCGCCCCGGCCAGCCGCTCGGCGCACAGATCCTCCGGGTTGTCCTCGTACATGCCGATCTCCTCCAGGATGACGCCCCGCTCGGTCTCCACATCGGCGTCGTCGAACTTGGAGTGGAAGAACATGTCGCACAGGATGTCCGCCGCCTGGTTCAGGTGGGTGTCCAGCACCCGGGCGTAGAAGCAGGTGCACTCCTTGGTGGTAAAGGCGTTGATCTGGCCCCCCACCGCGTCCATCTCCTCGGCCAGCTCCCCGGCGGTGCGCCGGCCGGTGCCCTTGAACAGCATGTGCTCGATGAAGTGGGCCGCGCCGTTCTCCGCCGCGCTCTCGTGGCGGGAGCCGGTGCCCACCCAGATGCCCAGGGAGGCCGAGCGCACCCCGGGCACGTGCTCCGTCAGAATCCGCACCCCGTTGGGGAGCGTCTTTTTCTCATAAAACAAACGAAATAACCTCGCACTTCTTGTGTATTTTGCGCTTAGGGCTTGTTTGAAAATTGGCGATGTGTCCAGCGGCGAGGGATTTTGGGCCGCTGGCAAGCAATTTTTTCGCAGGAATCCTGACGGATTTCAAGGAAAAATTGCGCCGTCCAGGGGGCAAAAGGCCCGCCGATTGGGCATGTTGACATTTTCAAGCAAGCCCTAGTATGGACAAAAGCGGGGCGGTTTACGCCCCCCGCAGGGCGATGAACAGCAGAACCACCGCCGTGATGGCCAGGATCAGCGCCAGATACCCCAGCACCTTCTTTTTCATGTCGGGTTCTCCTTTCCCTTCCCATGGTCAACATACTATATCACATTCCGCCCCCAATGTCACACACAAAATAAAAACCGGGCGGGGATTTCTCCCCACCCGGAATATGACAAAGGGCCTCGCCGAGTTTTGCCGGCCGCAGACGGCAAAAGAAAATCAAAATCCGTTTTTGGGGGAATTCACTTCCCCCAAAAACTCCCCGACCCGCGCCGCGGGGCGCGAAACCAGGGGTATCGAGCCAAGTCGCCGGCGTTTCGCCGGCACGCAGGCTCGTATCTAGGGGGCCTGGGGCCCCCTAGACTTACTTCACCGGCTCGCCGGCGGCCTTTTTGGCCTTGATCTCCTTGATGGCGTCCTTGTAGGACAGGTTGACCCGGCCCTTCTCGTCGATGTCGGTGACCTTGACCCAGATCATGTCGCCGATGTTGACCACGTCCTCCACCTTGTTGACCCGGTGGTCGGCCAGCTTGGAGATGTGGACCATGCCGTCCTTGCCGGGGGCCAGCTCCACGAAGGCGCCGAACTGGAGGATGCGCACCACCTTGCCGTAGTACAGCTGCCCCACCTCGGGCACGAACACGATGGTCTCGATGGTCTTCTTGGCCGCGTCGCAGGAGGCCTTGTCGGTGCCCGCGATGTAGATGGTGCCGTCGTCCTCGATGTCGATCTTGGCGCCGGTGTCGGCGCAGATCTTCTGGATGACCTTGCCGCCGGAGCCGATGACCTCGCGGATCTTGTCCACGTCGATCTTCATCTTCACCATCTTGGGGGCGGTATCGGCCACGTCGGGACGGGGCGCGCTGATGCAGGGCAGCATGATCTCGTCCAAGATGGCGTAGCGGGCGTCCTTGGTGATCTCCAGGGCCTCCTTGATGATCTCGTGGCTCAGGCCGTCGTTCTTGATGTCCATCTGGATGGCGGTGATGCCGGCCTTGGTGCCGGCCACCTTGAAGTCCATCTCGCCGTGGAAGTCCTCCACGCCCTGGATGTCGATGAAGGTGGTGAAGCCGCCGTCGTCGTCCTGGATCAGGCCGCAGGAAATGCCGGCCACGGGGGCGGAGATGGGCACGCCGGCGTCCATCAGGGCCAGGGTGGAGCCGCAGATGGAGCCCTGGGAGGTGGAGCCGTTGGAGGAGAGTACCTCAGACACCACGCGGATGGCGTAGGGGAAGTCCTCCACGGAGGGGATGACGGGCTCCAGGGCACGCTCGGCCAGGGCGCCGTGGCCCTTCTCCCGGCGGTTGGTGGACCGGGCGGCCCGGGCCTCGCCGGTGGAGTAGGCGGGGAAGTTGTAGTGGTGCATATACCGCTTCTCCTCCTCCTCCCAGATGGTGTCCAGCTTCTGGGCGGCGGAGAGGGTGTTCAGGGTGCAGACGGAGAGCACCTGGGTCTGGCCGCGGGTGAACAGGCCGGAGCCGTGGACGCGGGGCAGCACGCCCACCTCGGCGGCCAGGGGACGGATCTCGTTCTTCGCGCGGCCGTCCACCCGGTGGCCCTCCAGCAGCCAGGCCTTGACGATCTTCTTCTGGAACTTGTAGGTGATCTCCTCCAGGTACTTATCCATCTCGGGATAGTCCTCCAGGAAGAGCTCGTGCCAGTGCTCGATGAGGGGGTTCCAGCGCTCCTCCCGGACGTTCTTGTCGTCGGTGTCCATGGCGGCCTTGGCCTCGTCCATGGTGGCCTCCACGATCTTGTCGAACAGCTCCTGGTCGAAGTCGGCGTGGTCGTAGGTCATCTTCTCCTTGCCGATCTCGGCCACGATCTGGTTGATGAAGGCCACCTGGGCCTTGATCTCCTCGTGGGCCTTCACAATGGCCTCATACATGATGTCGTCGGGCAGCTCCTTGGCGCCGGCCTCAATCATGATCACCTTCTTGTCGGTGGCGGCCACGGTCAGATCCAGCTGGGAGGCGTGCTTCTGCTCGTTGGTGGGGTTCATGACGATCTGGCCGTCCACATAGCCCACCTCCAGGCAGCCGATGGGGCCGGCCCAGGGGATGCAGGAATAGGCCAGGCAGGCGGACACGCCGATCATGGCGGTCACCTCGGGGGAGCAGTCACGATCCACGCTCATGACGGTGGCGGTGACCACCACGTCGTTGCGGAAGTCGTAGGGGAACAGGGGGCGGATGGAGCGGTCGATCACGCGGCTGGCCAGCACGGCGGGCAGGGAGGGCTGCCCCTCCCGGCGCATGAAGGAGCCGGGGATGCGGCCCACGGCGTACAGCTTCTCCTCAAAGTCCACGCTCAGAGGGAAGAAGTCCACCCCGTCCCGGGGACGGGGGGCCACGGTGACGGCCACCAGCACGGTGGTCTCGCCGTAGGTCACCATGGCGGAGGCGGAGGCCAGCTCGGCCACCTTGCCCACGTCGATGGTCAGGGGGCGGCCCGCCACCTCGGTCTTGTAGACATGGCGGTTGGTGAATTCCTTGTGCTTGATGATGGTTGACATGTGGGGGATTCCTCCTTTTTATCCTGGGTTTTGGCGCTCCCACACATCAGAGCCGTGCTCGTTTTAGCATTTGAACCCACGTCCGGCCCGCCGGGCCCAGGTTCAACTGCTAAAAGGCGCGCTCTGACGGATGGGAAGAAGGGGTGGCACGGTGTCCCGCGCCACCCCTATGTGTTTTTCCTTATTTCCGGATGCCCAGCTTGGCGATGATGGCGCGGTAACGCTCCACGTCCTTCTTGGCCAGGTAGTCCAGCATCTTGCGGCGCTTACCGACCATCTTCAGCAGGCCGCGGCGGCTGTGGTTGTCGTGGATGTGCACCTTCAGGTGCTCGGTCAGCTCCTGGATGCGGGCGGTGAGAATGGCGATCTGCACCTCGGGAGAGCCGGTGTCAGTAGGATGGGTGCGGTTGGCCTCAATGACGGCCGTCTTTTCGTCCTTGCGAATCATGCTTATGGTTCCACCTTTCATACAATGTGCCCGGGGCTGCGTGACCGGCCGGTGAGAGCCAGGAGACGAAGCCGGGGGTAAGTTGAGTCGCCTGTTCACAGGCTGTAGTAGTTTACCATATTCTATCCCCCTTGTAAAGAGGTCATTCCCAAAATTGCGGGGAATTTCCGTCAAAAACAGCGGCTTTGGCCACGCCATCCAACCGTAGGGTGCGCATCCCTGACGCGCCGCTTTTTTGAAGGTGGCTTTGCTGGATTTCTATCGGAAGCGCCCCCGGCGCCTCCGACGCGGCGGGCGCCCCGCTTTTGATGTCAAAAGCGGGGGGAAAACCAGCCGGGCGGGGGATTTCGATTTCACGGGTTAAGGTGGCTTCGCCTGGATTGCTTTTGGGCTAAAACGTGCCACCGGCACGTTTCTTAACGCCCAAACGCCCTGCACCCACCCCTTGAAACGACCAAGAATGGGGAATTGCGATTCCCCCTTCTTGGAACTTCCCCCGAGCTGTTCTGCAGGTAGCATACCGGCCGAGGGGGCTTACGTTGTAACGCCCCCTCGGCTCGGGGCGGGCGACCGCAGGTCGCCCCTACAGATAATTACCACAACCACCAAAGTTTTTCGGAGGCATGGCACCGACGGCGGCCCGACGGGCCAAGTTGGTACAACGCAACAACAATCAGGGCTTGCAGGGTAATCCCGATGCGTGCCACCCGGGGCGCGGCAGCGCCTGTAACGAAACCACCCAGAAAACGGGCGGCAATGCCGGCCCGGTTTTTGCCCTGTCCGTACAGCTCACCGCCGCCATGGGCCCCTGGGTCCAGGGCCCGCAGGCCCTGGTGGTTTTCCCGCCGCTTTTGACACCAAAAGCGGCGCCCTGGCCGGGCAGGCCCGTCCCCTGGGGGCACCCGGTAACGGATACAGGCGGATGATATCCGCCCCTACGAGTCTATCAGTTGACATACCGCCGCCGGGCAGGCCCGCGGTTTTACAAAATAATTACGCGATTTCTGTTGACAATCACATGATTGTTTGCTATAATCAAGCCACAGCATGAAAGGAGTGGATGATATGGCCAAGACGCTGCCCGGCACCACCATCGCGGTGGACTGGAACAAACCGGAGGAGGCCGAAACCCTGCTGAATTCCCTCTTTTTGGCGGGGGGGCTGATGCTCTCCCAGGTGGCCAGTCTGACGGGGCTGGAGCCCTATGTCATCCAGAACTGGGTCCGCCGGGGCTTTGTGGCCCCGCCGGAGCGCAAGCGGTATTCCCGCCGCCAGTTCTCCCGTATTGTCCTCATCAACATGCTGAAGGACTCCATGCAGCTGGACAAGATCTGCGCCCTGCTCTCCTATGTGAACGGAGATCTGGACGATGAGTCGGACGATTTGATTGACGACACCCAGCTGTACCTCTATTTTGTGCGCCTGGTGGTTCTGGTGGAGCGGAAGAACCCCACCGGGCCGGAGGAGGCCGCGCAGTGGTGCCGCGCGGCGGTGGAGGACTACCAGGAGCCGGTTCCGGGCGCCCGGGATCGGGTGGCCCGTTGCCTGCATGTGATCCTGACGGCCTACCTGGCCGCCCGGCTCAAGCAGGAGGCGGAGGCCCTCCTGTCCGCCCTGACCTGAGGCGTCCCGATCCAGCGGCGGGACGGCTTTCCGGCCTCTGCCGCTGTTTTCAGATACATCCCTGAAGTTCCCTGAATTTTTCGCCTGAGAGAAAGGAGGCGCGCGTCCATGGCAGCCTGGTGGCAGTCCCTCACTGCCCTGGAACACATTCTGCTCTACATCGCCGTCCCCGCCACGCTGGTGCTGATCATCCAGACCGTCCTGCTCTTCGCCGGCGGCGTGTTTGACAGCGACGGCGCCGGGGAGGGGGACGGCGGCCTTGACCACGACGGCCTTGACCACGTGGACAGCCACTTCGACGTGGGCGGCCACGACGCTCCCCCCGGCGGCGACGGCTCCGACCTGACCCCCGACCACCCCGGCGGTCCCGACAGCGGCCTGCACCTGTTCACGGTGCGGGGTGTGGTGGCCTTCCTGGTGCTCTTCGGGTGGGGCGGCCTGTGCCTGTGCCAGGTGGGGATGCCCGGCTTCCTGGCCGTGTTTCTGGCCGTGCCCATCGGCTTTGCCGGCATGGTGGGCATCGCCCTGGCGGTGCGCCAGGCGGTGCGCCTCCAGTACGACGGAACCCTGGATCTGCGCAACGCCGTGGGCCTGGCCGGCCAGGTGTACCTCACCGTGCCCCCCGCCCGGACGGGGGAGGGCAAGGTGATGGTGACGGTGCAGGAGCAGCTGCGGGAGCTGGACGCCCGCACCGATTCCCCTCAGCCCATCCCCACGGGCAGCGCCGTCCGGGTGACCGGCCTGGCCGGCCGGGACATCCTGCTGGTGGAGCCCACCCCCGCGTCATCCGGGCAGCAAGAAAAGCAAGAAGAATAGAAAGCAAAGGAGGAAAGCTCATGTTTGACAGTATCTTCGGCATGATTCTGGTCTGCGTCATCGTCCTCATCGTCTTTTCCCTGCTGGTGTTCATCATCAAGCGGTACAAGAAGTGCCCCTCCGACCGGGTGATGGTCATCTACGGTAAGGTGGGCAGCAACAAGGACGGCACCACCCGCAGCGCCAAGTGCATCCACGGCGGCGCGGCCTTCATCTGGCCGGTGATCCAGGCCTATGAGTTCCTGGATCTGACCCCCATGTCCATCTCCGTGGATCTGGAGAACGCCCTGTCCCGCCAGAACATCCGCATCAACGTGCCCAGCCGGTTCACCGTGGGCGTGTCCACCGAGCCCGGCGTCATGCAGAACGCCGCCGAGCGGCTGCTGGGCCTGAAGCTGGCCGAGATCCAGGAGCTGGCCAAGGACATCATTTTCGGCCAGCTGCGCCTGGTCATCGCCACCATGGACATCGAGGAGATCAACACCGACCGGGACAAGTTCCTGGAGGCCGTCTCCCGCAACGTGGAGGGCGAGCTGAAGAAGATCGGCCTGCGGCTCATCAACGTCAACGTCACCGACATCTCCGATGAGAGCGGCTACATCGACGCCCTGGGCAAGGAGGCCGCCGCCAAGGCCATCAACGACGCCAAGAAGAACGTGGCCGAGCGGGATCGCGACGGCTCCATCGGCGAGGCCAACGCCCGCAAGGATCAGCGCGTCCAGGTGGCCCAGGCCGACGCCACCGCCATCCAGGGTGAGAACGCCGCCAAGGTGGAGGTGGCCATGTCCAACGCCCAGCGCCGGGAGAAGGAGGCCGAGGCCACCCGCATCGCCACCGCCGCCGAGAAGATCGCCGCCGCCCAGGCCCTGGAGGAGGCCTACGCCGCCGAGCAGAAGGCCGAGGAGGCCCGCGCCCAGCGCGAGAAGGCCACCCAGGAGGCCGACGTCATCGTCCGCACCGAGATCGACAAGCGCCGCATGGAGCTGGAGGCCGAGGCCGAGGCCGAGCAGATCCGCCGGAAGGCCCGGGGCGAGGCGGACGCCATCCTGGCCAAGATGCAGGCCGAGGCCCAGGGCGCCCAGGAGATCCTGCTCAAGCAGGCCGACGGCCTGCGGCAGATTGTCTCCGCCGCCGGCGGCAACGCCGACAGCGCCGTGCGCCTGATGCTGGCCGACAAGATGGAGGAGCTGATGCGCATCCAGGTGGACGCGGTCAAGAACATCAAGATCGACAAGGTCACCGTCTGGGACGGCGGCGAGGGCAGGGACGGCAAGACCGCCACGGCGGGCTTTGTCTCCGGCCTGATGAAGTCCATCCCCCCCATGAACGAGATGTTCGACATGGCGGGTATGCAGCTGCCCCAGTTCCTGGGCACCAAGAAGGCCGACGAGGCCGCCCCCGCCCAGCCCGAGGCCCCCAAGGCCCCGGAGGCCCCCGGGGCCGCCGAGGCGCCCGCGGAGGCCGCGGAGCAGTAAGCGACCCCATACAGCCGCCCCCGGAGCCGTGCTCCGGGGGCGGCTTTTTGCCTTGCCCGCCGGCCCGGTCGAAAAATTTGGGTTGTCTGCGGCGGCGGGATGGTGTAAACTGATCCCGTCCGCGCCGCCCGGAAAGGGCCGCCGGCAATAAAGGAGGATTACCACCCATGAAACTGAACCGTCTCTTGTGCACCGGAGTGTGCGGCGCGGTGCTGCTGGCGGGGCTGTCCGCCTGCGCCCCCGAGGCGCCCCAGGCCGATCCCGACGACATCGCCTACCAGGCCGCCGGCATCTCCCGGGACACGGTGCTCTTCACCGTGGACGGCACCGAGGTCACCGCCGACGAGTACCTGTTCTGGCTGCTCCAGAGCGTGGCCGCCGCCAAGCAGAGCGGCTATCTGACCGACGACAACGCCTGGGAGGAGGAGATCAACGGCACCCCCACGGCGGAGTACCTGCGTGAGGACGCCCTGAACACCAGCATTCTCTACACCACCGTGGCCAACCATGCCGCCGCCGAGGGCATCACCCTCAGCCAGGAGGACGAGGACGCCATGGACACCGAGCTGGAGACCCTGACCCAGAACCTGGACACCTACTACGGCATGACCTACCAGGAGTACCTGGATCAGCAGTGCATCAGCGACGCGGCCTTCCGCAAGCTCAACAGCGTGGCCTACCTGGCCCAGGATCTCCAGGCCGCCCTGGAGGAACGGGGCGAGTTTGAGGCCGGTGAGGGCGATCTGGACGCCATGATTGAGGAGGCCGGCTACACCAGGGCCAAGCACATCCTGCTGGCCTTCCCCACCAATGAGGACGGCTCCGCCGCCACCGACGAGCAGAAGGCCGCCGTGCTGGAGGAGGCCAACCAGCTGCTCGCCCAGATCCGCGCCGCCGCCGACCCCGCCGCGGAGTTTGACGCGGTGATGAACCAGCGCAGCGACGACGGCCGGGACGAGAACGGCGATTTGTACATGCCGGAGGGGTACACCTTCTACGGCGACGGCTACCTGGCCGACGGCACCGGCGCCCTGGTCAGCGAGTTTGTCAACGCCGCCAAGGCCCTGGCCGTGGGGGAGATCAGCGACCCGGTGGAGACCTCCTACGGCTACCACATCCTGATGCGGGAGGACTTCACCGATGAGGAGCGGCAGCAGCTGCGGGACTCCATGGCCTCCATCTACCCCAACTACGCCATGAACCAGCGCAATGAGGAGTGGATCGCCGAGGCGGTGGTGGAGACCACCCCCGCCTATGAGGCGCTGGATCCCCACGCCTTCTACGTGAATATGGCGGAGATGGCCCAGGCCTGGCAGGCGGAGCGGGAGGCCGAGCAGGCCGCCCAGGCCACCGCCTCCCCCGCGGCGGAGAGTGAGACCCCCGCCGCCGAGTCCGGGAGCCCCGCCCCGGCGGAGACCTCCCCCGCCGAATAGGCGTCTCCCCCTCTGCACCATATAGGCGCAGCGCCCTTCCGGGCGCTGCGCCTGTTGTTTTCCAAGGCCGGGTCAACATCTTCTGCTTTTGGGAAAAATATTATCGTTTCCAATAAATCAGCTATCGTTGATAGTAAAAATCCAAAGTTGTGTCAATCTATAGCTAAAGTTAAACCATTAAGGAGGACACCATGGAGGATTTTGAAAAAAGGCAGATGATGAAGGACGTGGGGGCGCGGGTGTACGCCCTGCGGACGGCGGCAAATATGAGCCGGGAGACCCTGGCCGAACGGCTGAACATCACCCCCCAGTATGTCAGTGAGATCGAGCAGGGGAAGAAGTGCATGAACATGTCCATCTTCGCGGAACTGGGCCGGGTGTTCCACCGGGGGCTGGACGAGCTGGCCTGGGGCGAGGCACCGGCGGATCCCGGCCTGGACGGGCTGGTGCGGCACCTGCGGGAGCTCTCCCCGGTGGATCGTGACATGGCCATCCATATTCTGCACCTGACCTTCCGCTCCATCCAGGAGCTGGGGCGGGAGCCATAATGGCGGCGGAGCTGCGGGTACTGATCGTGGAGGACCAGGAGGAGGCCCGTCTGCTCTCCGCCGCCCTGCTGGAGCGCCACGGCCTGCGGGTGTGCGGCCTGGCCCGGGACGGGCTGGAGGCCCTGGCCCGCATCCGGTCGGAGCGGCCCGACGCGGTGGTGCTGGATCTGATCCTGCCCGGGCTGGACGGGCTTGGCCTGCTGCGGGCCCTGGGCCGGCGGGACGGCGGCCCCGTGGTGGTGGTGACCTCCCAGATCTCCGATCCCGCGGTGTCCAGCCTGGCCTGCCGCCTGGGGGCCAACTACTACTACATCAAGCCGGTGAATTTTGAGGAGCTGGCCAGTCTGCTGCGCTCCATCTGCCCCGGCCCCCGGGTGCGGGCGGCCCGGGCCATGCTGGAGGAGATGGGGGCCGCCGGCCTGGGGCTGGAGGCGGCGGCCCTCACCGCCGGGGCCCTGGCCGCCGGCGGGGCGGAGTCTCTCCCCCTGAAGGCGGCCTACGCCGCCGCCATGACCGCCCAGCACACCAGCTACGCCTGCGTGGAGAAGAACATCCGCGCCATGGTGGGCCGCCTCCACCGGGCGGGCGGCGCCCCCTATGCCCGCCTCATGGGCGGCCTGCCGCCGGAGCGGCCCAGCAACGACGTCTTCCTCCGCCGCCTGGCGGGGCGTCTGCCCGAAATGTGACGGCCCGGCGGGATTCCCCCAAAATCGGACGGGCCCTCTGCTATACTGGAGTCCAGAAATTGGAAAAATCCAGGAAGTGAGGGAACAGACGATGGGCGCATGGCATACATACAGCGCACAGCAGGCCATAGCAGAACTGGAGACCGACCGAACCCGGGGCCTGACCCAGGGGGAAGCGGAGCGGCGGCTGGAGCGGTACGGCCCCAACCGGCTGGAGAGGGTAAGACGGCCGGGGCTCCTCCGCCGCCTGTGGGGACAGCTCACCGACCCCATGGTGCTGGTGCTGCTGGCGGCGGCGGGGCTGAGCCTGTGGGCCAGCGGGGGGGAGGACTGGCTGGACGCGGCCATCATTCTGGTGATCGTGGTGGTCAACGCCTGCATCTCCCTGTCCCAGGAGGACAGCGCGGAGAAGGCCCTGGCGGCCCTGCGGGACATGTCCGCCCCTCTGGCCCGGGTGGTGCGGGACGGGAAGCTGATCCGGCTGGAGACGGACAGGCTGGTGCCCGGCGACATCATTCACCTGGAGGCGGGGGATCTGGTGCCCGCCGACGCCCGCCTGCTGGAGGCGGCGGGCCTCCAGGCCGACGAGAGCGCCCTCACCGGCGAGTCCGCGCCGGTGAACAAGGGGGTGCTGTCCGCCCTGCCGGAGGACACCCCCCTGGCGGAGCGGGCCAACCTGGTGATGGCCTCCACGGTGCTCACCCGGGGGCGGGCCGCGGCGGTGGTCATTGCCACCGGCATGGACACGGAGGTGGGCCGCATCGCCGGCCTGCTACTCAACCAGGAGGAGGGGGAGACCCCCCTGCAGAAGAAGATGGCGGAGATCTCCAGGGCCCTGTCCTTCGTGTGCCTGTGCGTGTGCGCGGTGATGTTCGGGGTGGGCCTGCTCCAGGGCCGGGGGATGCTGGACATGTTCCTCACCGCCGTGTCCCTGGCCGTGGCCGCCATCCCCGAGGGCCTGCCCGCCATCGTCACCATCGTGCTGGCCCTGGGGGTAGGGCGCATGGCAAAGCGCCGGGCCATCGTCAAAAAGCTGCCCGCCGTGGAGACCCTGGGCTGCGCGGGGGTGATCTGCTCGGACAAGACGGGCACCCTCACCCAGAACAAAATGACCGTGGTGGAGGTGTGGACGCCCCGCCCGTCGGGGCGGGAGACCGCCCTCACCATCGCCGCCCTGTGCTCCGACGCCGAGCTGACCTGGAAGGGGAGAGAGCCGGTGTGTACCGGCGACCCCACCGAGGCGGCCCTGGTGACCGCCGCCGCCAAAGAGGGCCTGGACAAGAACGAGCTGGAGGGGGCGTGGCCCCGGCGGGGGGAGCTGCCCTTCGACTCGGAGCGCAAGCTGATGACCACCGTCCACGCCAAGCCCGGAGGGGGATACCGGGTGTGCGTCAAGGGGGCCCCCGACGTGCTCTCCCGCCGGTGCAGGCTGGATTCCGCCGCGGCCCGGCGGCTGGAGGCGCGCAACGAGGCCATGGCCTCCCGGGCCCTGCGGGTGCTGGGGGTGGCCTACAAGGATCTGGCCCTCCTGCCGGCCCAGCTCAGCAGCGCCGTGCTGGAGCAGGGCCTCACCTTCGCCGGCCTCATCGGCATGATCGACCCGCCCCGGCCAGAGGTGAAGGCGGCGGTGGAGCGGTGCTTTGCCGCCGGCATCCGGCCGGTGATGATCACCGGCGACCACAAGCTCACCGCCGTTGCCATCGCCCGGGAGCTGGGCATCTGCCGCCCCGGCGACCTGGCCCTCACCGGCGACGATCTGGACTTCCTCCCCCAGGAGGTGCTGGAGGAGGAGGTGGACAAATTCTCCGTCTATGCCCGGGTGTCGCCGGAGCACAAGATGCGCATTGTCCAGGCGTGGCAGGCCCGGGGGAAGGTGGCGGCTATGACCGGCGACGGGGTCAACGACGCCCCCGCCCTCAAGGCCGCCGACATCGGCTGCGCCATGGGCCTGAGCGGCACCGACGTGGCAAAGGGTGCGGCGGACATGATCCTCACCGACGACAACTTCGCCGCCATCGTCGCCGCCGTGGAGGAGGGCCGGGGCATCTACGCCAACATCAAGAAGGCCATCCACTACCTGCTCTCCTGCAACATCGGGGAGATCCTCACCATCTTCTGCGCCACCCTGTTCCGCTTCCCCCAGATGCCCCTGGTGCCGGTGCAGCTGCTGTGGCTCAATCTGGTCACCGACTCCCTGCCCGCCCTGGCCCTGGGGGTGGAGCCGGTGGAGGAGGGGGCCATGGCCCGGCCCCCCCGGGATCCCCACGCCTCCCTCTTCGCCCACGGCTTCGCCCGCCGCCTGGCCTGGCAGGGGGCGATGGTGGGGGCCCTCACCCTGGCGGCCTGGCTGCTGGGGGGGTGGGTGCTCCCCGGCCCCGCCGCCCCCATGGCCGCCGCCAACACCATGGCTTTCGCCACCCTCACCCTCTCCCAGCTCTTCCACGCCTTCGACGTGCGCAGCGAGGAGGCCTCCCTGTTCCACATCGGGGTGTTCTCCAACCCGGCCATGAACCGCGCCTTCCTCATCGGCCTGGCCATGCAGCTGGCGGTGCTCTGTGTGCCCCCCCTCCAGGCGGTGTTCCGCACCGTGCCCATGAGCCCCATCCAGTGGGCGGCGGTGCTGGCCCTGGCGGTGACGCCGGTGGCGGTGTGCGAGTGCGCCAAGGCCATCGCCCGCCGCCGCGCCCGGCCCAAAAAGCGGCGCCCGGCGGAGAAAATCCCCGCCGGACGTCCATAGCACTTCCATTCCGGGCAGTCCTGCCCGGAATTTTTTTGCGTTTTTCTGCAACCAAACGCCCCGCCGGCGCGTGTATCAGGTAGAATAGGATGGAAAGGAGGGAGGGCCGTGGACGGTGAGAACTGGCGGGAACCGGCGGAGCTGGCGAGGGCCTACGCCCCGGCCATCTACCGCCTGGCCTACGCCCGGACGGGCAGCCGGGCCGACGCGGAGGACATCATGCAGGAGGTCTTTGTCCGCCTGCTGCGCGCCCGGCCGGACTTTGCCGACCGGGCGCACGCCCGGGCCTGGCTGCTGCGGGTGGCGGCCAACTGCGCCAACGACTGGTTCCGCGCCCCCTGGCGGCGGCGGGAGGGGCCCCTGACGGACGCCCTGCCCGCCCCGGAGCACGAGGACGGCGGCGTGGTGGAGGCGGTGCTGGCCCTGCCCGCCAAGTACCGGACGGCGGTGCACCTGTACTACTACGAGGAGCTGAGCGTGGCGGAGATCGCCAAGATCACCGGCAAGAGCGAGAGCGCGGTGAAGTCCCGGCTGTTCCGGGCCCGGGCCATGCTGCGGGAGGCGCTGAAGGAGGACGACGATGTTTCAGAGCGACTATAGGCGGGAGATGGACAGGCTGGCCCCCAGCCGGCCGGCCATGGAGAAGCTGGAGGGGCTGCTGGCAGAGGGCCTGGCAGAGGGGAAAAGGCCCCGGCGGCGGCTTGGCCGGCGGGCCGCCCTGGCCCTGGCCCTGTGCGGGGCGCTGACCGCCACCGCCCTGGCGGCGGGGCCCTCCATCCGGCAGGCGCTGTCGGCCCACCTGGGGTCTTTTGCCCCCTACGGCCAGGCACTGGAGGGCACTGCCACGGTCAACGGCGTGGAGATCCGCCTGCTGGAGGCCGTCACCGACGGGTACAGCGCCCGGGTCTACTACACCCTCACCGACCTGGAGGGGGGCCGGTTCAACGACCACACCGCCGTGGGCGGCGGCATCTCCGCCGAAAACCTGGGGGCCGTCGCCCGGTTTGGGGGCGGGGTGATTTCCTACGACCCGGACACAGATACCCTGCTGGTGGAAAAGCTGCTCTTCGGCGCGGACTTCAGCCAGCCCGCCGCGCTGACCGTCGGCTCCGCGGACTCCTCCCGGCGGACTTTTGACGCGGTGCTCCCCGTAACGCTGCCCGAGGAGCCCATTCAGACCACCCTTGTAGACGGCAGGGCCGTGGCCCTGCCGGGACAGAATACGGTGGCCGACCCGGACAACGGCGACTATGTCCTCTCCACTGTAGGCTTCGACGGGGAAGGCCGGTTCCACGCCCTGGTGCTCTTTGACGAGCAGTTCCACGATCTGACAGGCGATGCCTATCCCTATATCCCCGGCGCGGAGGGCATCGACCGATACCCCGGGGAGACCGAGTGGGTAAAGGTGGAGCACGGCGAGGACACCATCACCACCGGCGTGACGCCGGAGCAGGTGGAATACGTGTTCGTCAGCGGCTCCTACCACGGCCCCGAGGAGCCCATCCCCCTCAACGTCACCTTCCCGCTGGAGCTCCAGCCAGTGGACGCCTGGGAACAGGCTCCGGGCCGGGCCATGGGCGGTGTGCAGGTGGAGAAAATCCACCTGTCCCCCCTGAGCCTGGCGGTGTTCTACCGGGACAGCCCGGAGAGCAGCGTGGGCCATGTGGTGCTCACCCGGAAGGACGGCACACAGGTACCCCTGCGCATCCAGATCGGCGGGGCGGCCATCGGGGAAGATGCCGGCCTGCGCTATGACTTCTGGTCTTTTGACGAGCCGGTGGAGCTGGACGACATCGCCTCCATTACCATCCGGGGGGAGACCATCTCCCTGTCGTAGGGCGCGGCATCCCTGACGCGCCACTTGCCAGCCGACACAATCGCCGCGGTATTTCAGCGGCAAGGCACCGGCGGCGGCCCGGCGGGCCAGGCCGGTACAGCGCAGCAACCCACAGGGTTTGCAGGGTAATCCCGATGCGTGCCGCCCAAGGCGCGGCAGCGCCTGCCTCGAATCCAAAAAGGAACCGGGCGTTGATACACGCCCGGTTCCTGCCTTGTCTGTACAGCGCACCGCCGCCAACAGCCCCCGTACTGGGGGGCCAGGGTGGGCGAAGCCCCCCGGCCCTTCTTTCCCCCCATTTCTTCGGGAAGAAATGGGGGCGCCCGCCGCGCAGGCGCCCCCTGGGGGGATCCCCCATTGGCAGATTATTTTCCCACGAACTTATGGGCCTCGTTGACGGCCCGCTCCACGGCGTTGAGGATGTTCTGGTAGCCGGTGCAGCGGCACAGGTGACCGGAGATGAGCTTGCGCAGCTCGTCCCGGGTGTACTGCCTGCCGGAGCCCACGATCTCCACAGCGGACATGATGATGCCGGGGGTGCAGAAGCCGCACTGGACGGCGGCCTCCTCCACGAAGGCCTTCTGGATGGGGGAGAGGCCCCCGTCGGGGTCCTGGAGGCCCTCCACGGTGAGGATGGTCTTTCCCTGGGCCCACAGGGACAGGTAGATGCAGGAGTCGATGGCCTCCCCGTCCACCAGGACGGTGCAGGCCCCGCACTCCCCCACCTCGCAGCCCTTTTTCACGCTGGTGAGGCCCAGCTTCTCCCGCAGGGTGTCGGCCAGGGACTCCCGGGGGTCGATGCCGATCTCCACCGGCTTGTTGTTCACAGTGCAGCGCAGAATCTCGATCATACGTCGGCGCCTCCCTTCCGGGCCGCCTCCCGCAGGGCGCGGGGGGAGAGCTCCTCAATGAGCTGGATGCGGAATTCCTTGGACGCCCGCCAGCTGGTGCGGGGATTCACGTCGGCCAGGGCGGCCTTGCCGATGACGGCGATGGCCTCCTGGATGGGCAGGCCCCGCACCGCCGCCTCGGCGGAGGGGGCGCGCATGGGCACCGGCCCGGCCACGCCGAAGGCCAGGGCCGCGTCGTCCACCGTCTTTTTGTCGTCGGTGAGCTTCACCAGGCAGCTCACCCCCAAAGTGGCGATGTCCATGGCGGCGCGCTGTGCGTATTTGATGTAGTGGCCGGTGTAGCCGGCGTAGTTGTCGCGGGGGATGATGATCTTCACCAGCAGCTCGTAGGGGGCCAGGGCCACCCTGCCCACCCCCTGATACCACTCGGAGATGGGCACGTCCCGCTCCCCCTTGGGGCCCCGCACCCGCAGCACCGCGTCCAGGGCCACCAGGGTGGAGGCCGTATCGGCGGAGGTGATGCCGTTGCACACGTTGCCGCCGATGGTGCCCGCGGCCCGCAGCTGGGGCCCGCCGGCCATGTCCGCCGCCTCCCCCAGCACGGGGACGGTCTGGCGGATCACGTCGGAGAAGGTCACCCCCCGGAAGGTGGTGAGGGGGCCGATCTCCACGTCGCCGCCGGGGGAGAGGGTGACGCCGGAGAGCTCGTCGGTGAGATTGTGGATGGACACCAGGGAGCAGCCGGCCAGCTTGCCCTCCCGGATCTTGATGAGCACGTCGGTGCCCCCGGCGATCACGATGGCGGAGGGGTCGGCCTGGAGGGCCCGGATGGCGTCATCCACCGACTTGGCCTGATAGATGGATTGGATGTCATACATGGCTCAGATCAGCCCTCCTCTCTGAAATTCCTCCACCATGTGCTGGGGGCTCATAGGCAGGGAGTTCACCGCCACGCCGGTGGCGTACAGCACCGCGTTGCGCACGGCGGGGGCCACGGGGATGGCGGGGGGCTCGCCCAGGGCCTTGTTGCCGAAGGGGCCGGAGGGGTCAACCGTCTCCACAAACAGGGCCTTCAGCTCCGGGTGATCCATGGCGGTGGGCAGCTTGTAGTCCAGCAGGTTGCCGTTGAGCAGCCGGCCGGTCTTGGGGTCGAACTTCATCTCCTCGCTGAGGGCGTAGCCCAGCCCCATGCTCATGCCGCCGTGAACCTGGGCCTCGGCCAGCTGGGGGTTGATCAGCCTGCCGGAGTCGTGGACGTTGACGATGCGCAGCACCTTGATCTTGCCCACGGGAATGTCCACCTCCACCTCGGCGAAGCAGCAGCCGAAGGCGAAGGTGTTGTCCTTGCAGTGATTGGTGTCCTCGGCGGTGATGTGGACCGAGTGCTCCAGGGAGTAGAAGGCGTTGAGGGCCAGGTCGGCCAGGGAGATGAGCCTCTCCCCGCTGCCGTCGGCGATGTGCCGGTCGAGGATGGTCAGGCCGTCGGCGTCGGGGAAGAGCTCGGCGGCGTAGGAGAGCAGCTTCTCCCGGAACTCCTCCCCCACCTTCTTGATGGCCTTGCCGGTGACGTAGGTCTGCCGGGAGGCGTAGGCCCCGGTGTCAAAGGGGGCGGTGTCGGTGTCCTGGAAGGAGAGGATGTGCACGTCCTCGGTGGGGATGCCGATGGCCTGGGCGGCCATCTGGGAGAACACGGTGTCGCCCCCCTGGCCGA